>NZ_QTVH01000011.1:0-86003 GCF_003435975.1 Clostridium sp. AF36-4
ATATCGACCTCCAATCGTTAGATTTTTGGTCTAACATTTGGGGGTCGGTACAATTGAAGGAAAAGCGTTGTTTTATTTGCGTTTGTTTCCATTACTATTTTATTTTCTGCAACTCTTTTTGACTTTTAAGACAAATAACGTTGTCTCACTGAAAGAATCCACAGATTTTACGATGCCAGCCAAACCGAACCAACAAACACTGCTGCCATAATCACGGCACTGCAAACCGTTGCCAAAAACGACATTACAATCTTCTTGGCAGCACCGTCTACTTCTACCGACTGCAAAAGGGCAAAGTTTAATGCCCACGAAAAACCTGTGCAGGCACAGGTAACAGTAACCATCGTGGTAAACTGTGAGAAATCACCATCGAGAAGAACAATTCCAAGGTCCATTACGCAAATAAAAGCAAGGACAAAGAACAACAAATTGATATTTTTATCTGTCCACTTCGAAAACAGCGCATTGACAAGGCACAAACCTCCGGCGGTCATCAAGGTAAACGGAATCTGAGAAAGCCCCTCTACCGGATGAGAAAACCAGTTCATGACAAAACCAACGAGGAGAAACGCCAAACCAATGATGCATTTTTTCCCATTGCCAAGCCAGTTGTTTACAAGTGTCCATAATTCTTTAAGTTGTTTCATTTCTTTTATCCTTCCTTTGTCTAATCATATTTTACACAAGCTGCACACACAATTCTATAAACCTGCGCAGTCTAACAGTTCTCTCACGTGCCTAACGCCAATAAGTTTAATTTTTTGGGTATCAAGATTGCCCGCTTTTTCAATAGAGACACGGTTACTCTCCGGCAGCACACACACCGTGTAGCCCGTTTTGATTGCCTCTGTTACACGACGCTCCGCCTGTGATACCGCACGCACCTCACCAACCAGTCCGACCTCACCAAACAAAAGCATGCCGCCTGGTAGACTCCGGTTATGATAACTCGACAAAAGTGCCGCCACAAGTGCAAGGTCTAACGCCGGTTCAACAACTCTCATGCCGCCGGCTACATTTACATAGGCATCGCAGTCTGCCATCCGCACCCCCATTCGCTTTTCCAGTACCGCCATCAACAGATTCACACGGTTATAATCTGTCCCTACCGCCGTACGCCTTGGCATCGGGAAGCTGGTCTGGCAGACGAGAGCCTGAACCTCCAGAAGAAATGGCCGGCTGCCTTCCATCGTACAGGCAACCACAGAACCGGCTTCATTTGGGAGACGTCCCTGCATCAGATATTCCGAAGGATTTGGCACCTCCACTAAGCCCTGATTCTGCATTTCAAAAACACCGACTTCGTTTGTCGAACCAAAACGGTTTTTGACACCCCGGAGCATCCGGTACATCGCCGTTTTATCACCCTCGAAATAAAGCACCGTATCCACCATATGCTCTAACATTCTCGGACCAGCCACATTTCCTTCTTTCGTCACATGACCGACAATAAAAATCGTAATATTTTGACTTTTTGCCAGCTGCAAAAGTATCGAAGTAATTTCGCGCACCTGGCTTACACTGCCGGGTGCCGCATCCACACTTTCCTCAAAAACGGTTTGAATCGAATCTACAATCAACACCTCCGGCTTCACCTCATCCACCGCCTGTAAAATGGTACCGATACATGTCTCTGAAAACAAATACAAATCATCCGTAAATTTGCCAATCCGCTCGGCACGTAGTTTAATCTGTCTTGCCGATTCCTCACCGGAGACATAAAGCACTTTCGTACCTTCAGCAGACACCAGACGGCACATCTGCAAAAGCAGAGTGGATTTTCCGATTCCCGGATCACCACCTACCAAAATCAAAGAGCCGGGTACGATACCACCGCCTAAAACCCGGTCCAATTCTTTCATACCGGTCGGTCGTCTGCACTCTTTCTGCGTCTCAATCTCATTCATTTTAGCAGGCTTTGCTGCCATCGGCACAGAGCGGCGTCCGCCACTTAAAGAAGTTCTTCCCCGCTTGCCATTAGCAGGTGCTTCCACCATCGTATTCCACTCATGGCATGCCGGGCACTGCCCAACCCACTTTGAGGACTCACAACCACATTCCTTACAAAAAAATACTGTCTTTTCTTTCGCCATAGTCACCTTTCCCACGATATAATGTGCAGAAGCACCGGCAAATTCTTGCCGGTGCCCAAAAATCACTTCATTTCCTTTTCCAGGGTATCCATACTTATCAGCACTTTACAATCTTAACACTGGATTTCGCGCCTTCGTTCAAAGATAAACTCGCATTAAGTTTACCTCCGACATTCGTCGGGATTCTTCCAGCCGACACACCATCAACAACCAATTTATACTCGGTCGATGGCTCCATCTCAAGCGTGAAACTGATATCGCTTGGTGCTTCCACTTCAAACTCAACCACATCCGGATTACCCTTAAACTTTGTTACAGTAGAACCCGGTACCGATTCATACACTAACGTACCATTCTTCTCCAATTTGGTAATTTCCTTAAAAGTCTTGATTTTGTAGGTTGCACCCTCGAATGCAAAATCCGATTTTTTCGTCTTCGTATCCAGCAAATAATTGCCAAAACTTAACGTCCCATCCGCATCTTTGCGAATCAATTCTTCTACTACGCCCATCTTGTGATTCCTCCTTCGTTCACTCGTTGACGCCTTTTCATTGCAGCATCTTTTTTATACTTCAAGTATACAATATTTCGACTTATTTTGCCATTACTTTTTTGTGATTTTTTCTTCACTTTTTCTCATCCGCAAAAGTCTTCTTTTTTACTACAATTTTCTTCTTCGTTCCTTCACAAGAAAGCGAAACATCCACCGTATCTCCGATAGAAATATCTCCCATAAGCACAGCCTCTGCCAAAACGTCCTCAAGTTCGGTCTGCAAAGCACGGCGGATTGGTCTTGCGCCGTAATCTTTATCAAAGCCTTTATCGGAAATAAAATCAACCACATCGTCTGCTATGCAAAGTTCCATATCCATCTGGTTTTTCACTCGTTTTGCAAACTGCTTTAACATAATCTTTGTAATATCTTTTATATTTTCCTTATTAAGGGCATGGAAAACAATCATTTCGTCCACACGGTTAATGAACTCCGGCTTGAAAATATGTTTCACTTCTTCCATCACGCCTTCCTTCATTTTCTGGTATTCCTCCTCGCTCGTCTTCGCCTGTCCAAAGCCAAGTGTTTTTGGAGAAATAATCCGGTTTGCGCCGGCATTTGATGTCATAATGATAATCGTATTTTTAAAATCCACCTTTTTGCCGTGGGCATCCGTGATATGACCATCTTCTAGCACCTGTAAAAGCATATTAAAGACATCCGGATGTGCCTTTTCAATTTCGTCAAACAAAAGAACTGAATACGGCTTTCTGCGAACCTTTTCACTGAGCTGTCCACCCTCTTCATAACCAACATATCCCGGAGGTGAACCAATCATTTTCGACACGCTCTGTTTCTCCATGTACTCCGACATGTCAACGCGAATCATATCTTTTTCCGAACCAAACACAGCTTCTGCCAAAGCCTTGCTAAGTTCTGTTTTTCCGACACCTGTAGGTCCTAAGAATAAAAATGAACCAATCGGACGTTTCGGGTCTTTTAAGCCCACGCGCCCCCTGCGAATTGCACGAGCCACAGCCTTAACAGCATCATTTTGTCCAACGACACGCTCATGCAAAATGGCATCCAGTTTTTTGAGTCTCTCTTTTTCCGCTTCCTCCATCTGCTCTACCGGAATGTGTGTCCACTTGGCAACCACCTGGGCAATGTGAGATGGCAGAATTTTATCTTTTTTCTGTCGCTGTTCCTGTTTTAATTCTTCTTCTTTTTCTATTTTCTTTTCTAACTTCTTTTCCGCAGCAAGCAACTCTCTCACGTGCTCCAAGTCACCGGCAATCAAGGCCTGCTCTTTCTGCTCATACAAATCTTCCCGCTCTTTTTCATATTCCTGTGTGCGGTCAGACTGTGCATAAACAGTCTGCAAATGGAATTTGGCAGATGCCTCATCAATCAAATCAATCGCCTTATCCGGCAGATAACGGTCATTCAGATAGCGCTCCGACAACTGGACTGCTGCCTCAATGGCTGCATCTGTAATTTCCACTTTGTGAAATTCCTCATAGCGGCTTCTAAGCCCCTTTAACATGCTAATCGTCTGAACAGCAGATGGTTCTTCAATGACAACCGGCTGGAAACGGCGTTCTAAGGCTGCATCCTTTTCAATATGCTTACGGTACTCTTCTCTCGTTGTCGCACCTATCACCTGAATCTCACCACGCGCCATCGCCGGTTTCAGAATATTTGATGCGTCAATTGCTCCTTCTGCGCCGCCGGCACCAATAACGGTATGCAGTTCGTCGATAAAAAGTAAAATATTTCCTGCCGCTTTCGTCTCGCGAAGGGCACGTTTAATCCGCTCCTCAAATTCGCCACGGTATTTCGAACCGGCAACCATGCCGGACAAATCCAATGTAAGAATTCTTTTTTGTTCCAATGTATCCGGCACCGCACCATCCACAATACGGGATGCCAGTCCTTCCACAATTGCCGTCTTACCAACACCCGGCTCACCAATCAAACACGGATTATTTTTCATGCGCCGGCTGAGAATTCCAATCACACTCTCAATCTCATCGTCACGATTTAATACCGGATCCAGTTTTCCGTCCTTTGCATACTGCGTCAAATCTCTGGCATACTGGTCTAATGTCGGAGTACCCGAATTTTTCTTGTTGCGGGAACGGCTGGCAATCAGTTCATTTTTTGCCTGTACCATATCACCGCCGGTCGTGAGAATAATGTCTGTATAAAGCTTCTGAATCGGCGCACCTGACGCCAGCAAAATCTTATACGCCACACATGACGTGTCTTTTAAAATTGCTAACAGCATATGCTCCGTTCCAGTCTCTTTTAACTGCATTTTCCCGGCTTCCTCTGCCGCCGCCAGTAAAAGTGCCTCCAGTTTCGGCGAAGTCTCACCCCGCAAAGGCTCCATTTCGACAACATCCGACATACCGCAGTATTCACGAACTTCTATGTCTAACCGCTCTTTATCCATGCCATTTTCTTTTAAAACTTTTGCTGCCACACCGGGTGCCGCACTAAGCCCAAACAAAAGGTGTTCGCTTCCAACAATCCTCTGTCCCATACGAATGGCAAATTTAGCAGCTTTATTCAACGCTTTTTCTGCTTCCGTAGTAAACTGTCTACTCATAATGATTCTCCATTTCGATATCCTTCATATTGGTTATAAATTTCGTCCACTAACTTGTGTACATCTTCACGCGATACATTTTTACAAATCGCCTGTGCTAAAATCAAATCCATTGTCTGCGCCAGTTCCATGCGTGCTTTAATTTCATCCACATCAACCGCCACAATTGCACCGTGACGCCTGTCAAGCTGCAGATATCCTTCTTGTCTGAGCATCGCATATGCCTTATTTACCGTGTGCATATTAATCCCAACCGTCTCTGCCATATCACGGACGGAGGGAAGATTTTCCCCTTCTCTTAACTCTGCCTTAACAATCGCATAAACAATCTGATTTCTAAGCTGGAGATACAATGCTTCATCACTGTTAAAATCAATGGATATATACATTTTTTATTTCCTCCTTTGTTCTATCCGCAGTATAACAGATAGCCTCTTAAAAATCAAGTTCCTTCCCTTTTTTATCCCGGCGCTTCATCGCCATCTTAAGCATGGCAATCAAAAGGCTCAATACCGTAACAATCAAAACAATAATCACTGCCATAAGGACTGTCGTGGAAATCGGAAATGAACCACTGTCATCTGCCGTTTCGCCCTTATTCACACGTTCTACCATCGTTCCGGTATATTTCTGAATCGTCTGCTCCGTACGGTCATACTGGTAAAGTACCGCATCCCCGCCTTTTGGCTTCAGATACAAAAGCAGATAATTGTTATCCAAATCATGTTCCATCGTAAAAGCCGGCAAAGTAACACCGGAAAGCACAACGGACGATTGAATATATCCTTCCGGCACCCGCTCTAAATCATCGGGATTTGCAACCTCAAATTCATAAGAATTTTTGATAATCTTTTTATCCCCTTTCTGCTCGACCACAAATCCAACGGACTGCGTTGTATCTGCCTCATCTTCCCGGCTCTCGGTCTCTTCCTTTGTTTCTTTCGTAACCATCACTTTATATTCTCTCACACTGCCATCTTCCGCCGTCACAACAAACGATACATCATTATTTCCCTCAGAAAGATTCTCGCCGCCACGCACCGAAACCCTCGCTTTCTCATCCTGAAGCGCATACGAATAATACAAAGAATCCGAATTCGCATCTACCATCGCCTCATAAGCCGTAACTTCCGGCGAAAACTCCGGCGTCATCGAAACAGCGTCAAGTTTCAGCGTTTTCAGACGATTTTCTTTGGATTTTACCGGCGGTGCCGTCACTACCGGAACATTTGTTGCCTTCGGTGTAGTTTGTACCTCAGTATTTCCCGTCTTTTTCTTCTTTTTCACAACCGAAACCGCCACCTGGTTACTCCACATGGAAAATTTTTCGCCGCTTGCATTTGTCACCGATATATCTCCGTCTGCCCGGATTATCGTGGTTCCTTTTTTCTTTGCCTTGAATTGCAGGGAAAAGGTCTTTTTCGGCACTTCGACCGTATTTCCCGTGGAGGCAATTTCCAGCATGCCATTTCCGCCGCTTACCTTTTTGCCACCGGAAAGAAAAGTTAAAATCGAATCATCATAGGAAAGACGGAATGAAACATCCGCAAAGGACTCGGTAGATGCCACCTGACATACTACCGTCACCTGACTTCCCTTGCTTACCGTCTCTGACAGTGCCGATAACTGCAGCGAACCGCTCGCCGCCTTTGCCGTAACCGGCAGGCAAAATGCCATCATAAGTATCAAAATAATTCCTGCTGTCATTCTTTTTTTCATCGTATCGTCCCTTCCCTTTCTTGTCCTTTTTATTTTGGCATTGGGCTGTTTGCCGCCGGCATATTTTCATAAACCGGAATTGAAAATACCAATGGAGATTTGTCCATCATACCGGCATATGCCTTTTTCGTCTTAATCGATTCTTCATACGCCGCTTCCACATTTGTCATGTACTGATGGGAATAGCGTTTATAACTTGTCACGTTAAATTTTTCAAGATAACACGTATTTTGCCCCTTGGCAATATAGCCGGAACTTATGTACTGCGCGCCGCCGACAATCGAACGGTATGGGTCGGTCCAAGGTCTTAAATAGGTACCCGCCTTTTTATCACTCGCCCACTTCAGTCCGTTTAACACCGGTGTACTGCTGCTAGTCGCACCAATATTATAAAAATTATAAATTCCCGGATAGGAAGATACCGTACCGGTAACTGCCGTACTCGTTGTTGTCGCACTTGTCACGACTTCCTGTTTGACACGGCTAGCCAGATGATAAGGACTTGCCTTGCTAATCTTCGCTGCCTCCATGAATGCAGTCACATAATACATCGTTTTCGCCGCACCGGTGTTGACATCCGTATAGGAAAACTTCTTGTTGTAAAATGGTGTGTTGGACAAAATTGTATTGACACCGGATTTTGTCTGGTACTGCGACTGATATTCCAGTAACTCAAACATGTAAATACTTCGATCATTTAAATAGTTTCTGGGATCCATAAAATATGCCACCGCAGCTTTCGATGCAGCAACCCATGAGCTTCCGTCAAATACCTTCCACTTGCCGGTAGATGCATCGTATGCATCTTTTTCGGTTGACTTCCATGCCTTTGCTCTCGCATTGGAAATCAGGTTCACACCCGTTTTCGATTCCTCCGTTACAGCCGTATTCCAGTCAAGACCGGTTTTATAGGCTTTAAACTGCCAATACGGATATGCCGAATGAAGTGCACGTAAACTCTGTTTATACGATTCCGGAAATCCTTCATTTTTCATTGCCTGCTCAAACTGCGCATCGCTCATGGCAACTACCGCAACTTTTTTCGTCACCGGTTTCTTTGCAAGTTTTACATATTTCGCATTGGAATATCCGGTATAAGTCTTTCCCTTGTAGTTAAAACGAAGTTTATACCATCTGGTACTCTTTACTGCCACATCACTTACAATCGTAACTGCCGCTTTTTTGGCAATGGATACTTTTTTCCCGCCTACCTTTTTATATGCTGAACCGGTTCCTTTCTTTTTACGGATATTCGCCGCCTTTTTCACATTGAAAATCTGTGCATATATACCTTTTCCCGCTGTCAGTTTCACATATTTATTCTGCAGATATGCCTTTCTTTTTTTCTTTTTATATGTAAAAGAAACATGGAACCATTTTTTCCCTTTCAGCGTCTTTTCACCAATTACTTTTATTTTCTTTCCCTTTGCAAGCGACATTTTTTTCCTGCCAACCTTATAAACACTCTTTCCATTTGCTTTGTAAAGCTTGGATTTTTTCAGCACCTTTGCACCCACTGAAACCGGCTGGTAAGATGTCTCATAGCGATAGGTAATCGTTGGTTCTGATGTAGATGCCGGTGTTACTGTCGGTGCAGGTACCGCAGTCGACGCCTGTTCAATCGCAATATAATTGGAACTGACAAAGCCTGTCAAAGTCGTGTTATCCTTTACAAAACTAACCTGATACCAACCTGACAATTTCTCCAAAATAGTCACTTTATCTTCTTTCGCCAACAAAACATTGGCATTGTTATACTGTAAAATATCATAGGAAGTACCTGCCCCCGTGCGTACATTCAATGACGATGCCGTCACAATTCCCGTCTGGTTTGCCGCCAGTGATTTACCGCTGTGAAAAAACACCAGTCCACATAAAATTGTCATTCCTAAAATGGTATAAAAGACTTTCCGGTTCATCGAATCTCTCCTTCTCATGCTTGTACAATTACATAAATGCGCTCGCTGGTTTCATTTGGCATCTGTTTCATGTCTTCATCCAGAAAAGAAACCAACGCAAGCCCATTTTTCTCAATCAGTCGTTTTAATGTGTCCATATCATAGGCACGCTGGTAATGCGCTTCCTCCGTGCGCTCATACAGTTCGGAATCTGCCTGTTTTCTAAAAATTGTGAGCATATATTCGTTAATATCCTGATCTTCATAAAAATAATTTTCCCAGATATAACTGACTTCCTCATCCTGCTCAACCCATGTCTGGTTGCCGATGATGTTTCGGTAACAGTATGCCGTCTTCAAATCGAAAATGAAATAACCGCCCGGTTTAACATACGTTTTCACCCGGCTAAAAAGTTTATTCAGTTCCTCCTCATGAAGCAGATAATTCACGGAATCGCACACACTGAGCATCGCATCTACCGGGCCGTCCAATTCCATTTCTTCCATGTTCTGATGCAGATACAAAATATCGGAACCGCTCTCTTCCTGCTTCTGCTTCGCAATCGCAAGCATATCCTCCGATTTATCCAGACCAATCATGTCATATCCGGCAGCCGCAAATTTCTCCGTCATTACGCCGGTACCGCATCCCAGTTCACAGATTCTTCCGCTCAAAACACCCTTCTCGTGCAAATACTGTAAAAGATTTTCAAACCATGCCTCATAGGGAATATGATTCATCATATGGTCATATACATTGGCAAATCCTTCATACATCATCTCAATATCCTCCTAACATTCAATTGTCTCACTCAGTGAGAAAGAATACAACAGGCATTTTACCACCTTTTTTCCTGTCATTTTTTCCAGTGCATCCCGGTATAACTCCATCTGTCTCCGATAACGCGATATAAGCACTTTTTCATCCCCTTGCTTAAGCGAATCGGTTTTGTAATCCATGAGCACAATTCCGTCATCGGTCTCATAATATCCATCAATGATTCCCTGAACCAAAACTGTCTCATCTTCCCCGCGTTCATCAAACAAATCACGTGCCGGATACCCCATAACAAACGGCTGCTCTCTGTAAAGACGCCCTTCCTTCTGTGCTTGTCGCATTTTTCTTCCTAACGTCGAGTCAAAAAAAGCTGACAGCCGTCTATAATTTAACACCTCGGTATCACTTTCGCAAAGTCTGCCGGTCTCAACTAACCGTTTTACTTCTTTACGAATCTGCGCCTCATCTTCCGTATTTACAAAATCAATTACCGCCATCACCTGATGCCAGATTGTTCCGTATAAAGCACCTCGGTTTGCCGATTTTTCTTTTGTCTCTGTCTGCATAAACGCAGGAACCGGCTTTTCTTCCTCCTTCTCCTCATGTGTGAGAATGGTAAAGTCTTCCATGTCCAGTTCTTCCATCGACTGAATTTTCAAATCGGATACCGACACTTTTACCGGCAGTGGTTCCGGCTCCGGCTCATCCGCCGCATCCATCCATTCATACATCTCCTGTAAAGGTTTATCATAGCAGATGGTTGTGTCAAAATTATAAAGAGCCTGCTCCTTTACCGTCTCTTGTACCATACCATGTTCCACCTGTAAAATCAAATCATCCGTCTCGACTTCTACCAGATGAAATAAATCCGTCCGGATATGTACCGCCGGCAAGACCATATTGAAAAAGGTCTTTATTTTCTGCCTGTTTTCCCCGGTTACCGCCGCTGAATCCGTATTCTTTGCACATCCCAATAAAATCAATTTTTCCTTTGCACGCGTCATCGCAACATAAAGTTTACGCATCGCTTCGCCAAGTTCATCCTGGGCGTTTACGTATTTGAGATAATGGGTATAAATCGTTTTCTTCTTTGTCCTTTTTTCATTATCCACAACCGGCATTACCATCGCAATATCCGGATGAATCGTAAGGATGCTTTTATCCGAAACATGGATTGCATGCCCCATGCCGCCGATTATGCAGATTGGAAATTCAAGTCCCTTACTTTTATGAATTGTCATAATCCGCACAACATTTTCTTCTTCTCCTGAGAGATTTACTTCGCCCATCTCCTCGGTCTGCTGTGAAATTTTTTCCAGATAACGAACAAACGAATACAATCCATGATAGGTCGTCCCATCAAATTCCCAGGCAATCGCCATCAAACTGTCCATATTCGCATTTCGCTGCACACCATTTGGCATCAGACGGACCGCCTCATAAATTCCTGTATGGTCATAAATATCCTGTACAATTTCTCCGACGGCCGCATAAGACGCCTTCCTCCTAAAATGTGAAAGTGCCTCTAGAAAGTGCTGCAATTTTTCATACAAAGCATCACTTTTGTCATAGGTTAAAATGGTATCATACAAATCGGCCGAACGATTTTCCATGCGGATAACGGCAAGTTCATCTTCGGTCAGAGAAAACATCGGTCCAAGCAAAACCGCCGCCAAAGGAATATCCTGATGCGGATTGTCAATCACCTGAAGCATGGAAACCATAAGACCGATTTCTCTCGTATCAAAAAATCCTCTCTTTTTCTCCATCACTGCCGGAATTTCATAATCCTTCAGTGCATCGAAATACGCCTGTCCCTGTGAATTTGTCTGGACTATGATGACAACATCCCCATACTCAGCCTTTCGATACCCTTCTTTGTCCTTCACATAAAGCGGAGTTTCCCCCGATACCATTTCCTGAATTTTCAGTGCTGCAAGCGTGCCCTCCGCCTCCACATTCTGCTTTCCCAAAATTGCATAGACGTCCACATTTTTCGCAATTTTTTTGTCTGTATTTTCAAAATCACTTCCTAAATGCAGTTTGGCTTCGTCGTCGTATTCCACGCCGCCGATATCGGTATGCATCATACGTGAAAATACTTCATTCGTACTCTCTAACACAATTTCTCTACTTCGGAAGTTCTTCTGTAAATCAATTCTGCGGTATAACGTTCCCTCTTTTTTATTGTAGGACAAAAGTTTTTCGGCAAACAATTCAGGACGTGCACCACGGAATCGGTAAATGCTCTGTTTGGCATCACCTACCATAAAAATATTCGGCATTTCACCGGCAAGCCCATCTCTCGAAACCGCATGAAGAATCGTATCCTGCACATAGTTACTATCCTGATACTCATCAATCATAATTTCAACAAATTCATTCGCCAGTTCCTTCGCTGCATCCGTTCGGACATATGCGCCGCTCTCCTCATCCTTTTGTAAAAGAATCGAAATCGTCAACTGCTCTAAGTCATTAAAGTCGAGAATCCCCCGCTCCCTTTTTTCTGCCACAAACAGTTCATGCAGCCTTCTGGTCAGGCGGAATAACGCCTTCATCTTCCGGCTCGTATTCTTTAAATCATTAAGATGTTCCTCTGCCTCTTTATCAAAATACTGTTCTTTCCATTCCACCATGCGTTTTTCAGCATCCTTGCAGCTTAAACGAACGGCTTCTTTATTTGCCTTTTCCTCTTCCGTCAGGCCTCTTGGTGCACGGATTGTAAGTTTTGGAAGTCTGCCAAAATAAGCACGATACTTTTCATATCCTGAGTTCTCCGGCAAATCCGACAAAAATGCCAGCATCTCATCCAGATAAGGCTCATAAAAAAGCGGCTGGTTTGGTCCATGGCAAATATCTTTCAGTGCCTTGTATTCCTTAAGTATTCCCTGAAGAAATGTTTTCGTGGAAGCCAGTAAATTTTTTATAAATCTTGAATTTTCCCATTCGTCCACCGTCTTGACATCATAAAATGCCTCCATCTCATCCAGAAATCGGAGCGGAAACGGCTGCCCCATCATTTGATTATAAATTCTTCCAACCAGATTTCCCAGTTCATCATCACGGCGGTTAAACTCACTCATCCCCGCCAGTTCCAGAAAATCTTCTTCACCCTTTCCATACTCCTCCTCTAACAATTCATCCAAAACATCCTGCATAAGAAGTCTTGTCTCTGCCTCGGTTCCCATGCGGAAAGCCGGGTCAAGACCAATCCGGTGAAAATACCGCTTTACGATTTCACTGCAAAAACTATGTACGGTAGAAATGTGTGCAAGCGAAAGACGCCCCTCCTGCCGCAGCAAATGTTCATTTGACGGGTCTTCTGCCAGTGCTTCTTCAATACGTTCGCGCAGGCGGTCTTTCATCTGGGCTGCCGCGAGTTTCGTAAATGTCACGACAACAAACTGATCCACATTTACCGGGTCTTTTTTGTCCGTAATCCGCTTAAAAATGCGCTCCACTAACACGGCTGTCTTACCGGAACCGGCGGCCGCCGAAACCAAAATATTGCAGCCTCTCATATCAATAATCTGTTGCTGGTCTTTTGTCCAATTAATCGTCCCCATACAATGCCTCCCATACTTCGTCATCACTCATTTTTTTCATTTCACGCACACCATCTTTTTTCGACTCATGCCCGCACACACTTCCATACGGGCAATAGGTGCATCCATCGTTATCTTCATACACATATGGTATAGCTTCGATTTTACCGTCTAGAATAGCTTTTCCACATTCTTTCATTTTTTCCTTTGTGTGAGCAATCAATGTTTCAAAGTCCTTTGTGGAAAGTGTTCCGGAATTTTTTTTCAAAAGTCCTTTTTTGTCAACAGCCACCGGAACCACACCGGATTTTTGTCCGGGTATGAGCTCACCGCCATTTACTACCGACTTGTCAAGATGCCCGATAATTTCCGGCTCCTCATTCACATACCCTTTGCACTTCATGCTGTCGAGAACACGTTTTTCGTATTCTTCTTCGCTCTCCGGCTTCCAATCCAAATTTTTCTCTTTAATGGCATAGTAAAGCATCGCCGCAGGAACCGCCTCTTTGCCCTTATGCTCCTTTTCAACCATTTCTTTTGCCGCCTCCAGATAGGTCAAAAGCTGCATCTGCAATCCATAGTATACCTTTGCTAACAACAAATCCTGTGAGTCACTACTCTTATAGTCAATAATCTTAATCAATTCCTCTCCCGGAAGAGAACATAAATCCACGCGGTCAATCACACCATTGAGACAGATTTTTGCATCTTCATCAAACGGAATACACATCGATTCCCACTCTTTGTCATTGCCCCGGAATCCTTTTTCCGTGTAGGTCTGCACAAAGTCGCCCTCCTGCATCTGGTGCCACATCGCCCAGACTGAATGAACCACCTCATTTTTCAACCGCTTTAACATAAAGGACACTCGGTTCGATTGAAAATATTTTCTGCCCTGGTAGCGCTCTGCCACGGCATCGACACACTCAGCCGCCAGTAAAACCGCCTCTTCTTCGCTTAAATCCTGCCAGTTTTTGTTCCTTTGTTCCAGTTCATGTGACAAATGTTCCATCGCCTGATGGAATAAATTTCCATGATCAAGACTGCTGATTTCGTACTGCTGCCGTTCGTTCAGTAAAAGTCCATAGTGCGCAAAGAACGCAAACGGACACTGCACATACTGCTCAAATCTTGTCACGCTTCCATACAAAACATCGCCAAACAACCGCTTTGCCGCTTCTTTTTTGAGCGAATTATTTCCTGCGCGTTTTTCTCGAATCCGCAGCAAATCTTTTAAAATACCGGGCGTTTTCTTTTCATAATGGGATGCAATTTCCCACCAGATAACATCCTTTGCATAAGTGCCGTCCGCCAGATGTGAAATCAAATAACTCTTTCCCTGGTCACTTCCCATGATTTTTTCATAAGAAGTATCCATTTCCTCTTTTTCCACAACAAGCTTTGGAAATACCTGTTTGACGCGGTTAATCAGATAGGAAGGTCTTTTACTCTCTCCCTTTGACGTCATAACCGAATAGGTAAGAATCACTTGCTCAGACGCTTTCGTAAGTGCTAAATACAAATAAAACTGCTCGTTATACGATTCTTTTTCCGCATCCGGTGCTAATGTTACGCCCTCTTTTTCCATGCGCTCCCTCTCACGCTCAGTCAAAAGTCCCGGTGCCCCTTTCGCCTTCGGAATACAGTTATCATTGACACCAAGGAAGAAAAGAACCTTAATATTTTTCAAACGGCTTCTTGTCACATCGCCAATCATAACCTGCTTAGCCGTTGGCGGAATAAACCCGACAATTCCTTCTGAAATTCCGGCCTCTAACATTTGTGTATACTCTTTAAATGTGACAATTTCATCTCCGAGAAGTTCCACAAACTCATCCCACAGATGAATCATCAAACGGTAAATGCTCTTATATTCTCTCGCTAAAATAAGCTTTCCATCATTTTCAAAATTCTCGCTCATGGCAAGAAGGCGCTCATAAATTCCGTTCTTCTCAACGAATCTATAGAAAATTTCCGTAAATTCACGAACACTCTTTTTACCGCCTTTTAATGCCTGCAGCGGCTCCGCAATAGAATTCACAAAAATTCTCCGGTATTCATTGACTTCCAGTAAATCCAGTCCGGAAACAGCATACTCCCATTCACTCTGATAGGCTGCCATCCCCCGGCATCCTCTGGCTATCACATAGTTTTCCAGGCAGTCTGTCTGCTCTCTTGTAAGCGGTGACAGGGCACAGCGTAAAAAACGGAACGTGCTCTCATAATCAAGTCTCTGCTGCGCCATATGAATAAAGGCTAAGAGGTATTCAGCCATCGCATTTGCCCCGATGCTTTTCGTGCTATCCAAAAAGTATCGGATTCCAAGTTTTTCAAACTCCTGCACTAAAAGCGGCTCATAAGCCGCTTCATCTGCCGTCACAACCGCAATGTCTTCCGGCTCATACCCCTCTTCTTTCATCAGCCAGTAAATGCGTCTCGCCACATAGGAAACCTCATCACGCTCCCTGTGGCACATCGTAATGTGAATGGACTCCGGCACTTTTTCCCACGGTTTAAGTCCATGGGTAAATAACCGCTCTTCCATAAAGGCAAGTTCCTCATTTTTCGCTACCCGGTAAGGAATTTTTTCCCTGCCAGCCCCTGTAATAACCGGCTCCTCTACAAGGACACCTCGTTCTCCTGCCATCTGCGTCAGACGGCGTATCGTATCAGCACTCATGGAAAACACACGGTCTCTGTATCCGGTGCGGTCTGTTGTTACCGTTATGTACATATCCTCACATACCCCTAACATTTCGCGCAAAAGTTCATACTGTGTCGGTGTAAAGCCGGTAAAACCATCTAAACAGACCACACAGTGTTTCATCATCTCAAGTGAGGAAACTACCCGTGTAAGCTGTGGCACCAGTTCCTCTGCCATCATATACGTATCGCCCATCCGTTCTGTAAACGCCTGATACACCAGACGGATATCATGCAGTTTCAAGCCAAGCAGTGAGTCCTCTCCGACTTTCTCCATAAGTTCTTCCAAAGCTTCTTCCGACACATCATACTGCGCCAATTCACATAAAAGGGATTTACATTCATCCAAAAATCCCGCTGCATTTAACCCACGTTTAAAATACAGCATTTCTTTTTTCTTTTTGGAAAATACCTGATACAAAATCATGATTTTTCCCATATCTTCCAAAACCGTTCGACGCAGCGCCGGAACCTCTTCAAAGGCACGGTATGCCAAACGGTGGAAACTGAGCACATCAATATTTAAAATCCCCTTATTTCCATTGAGGGAAACTAATGTTTTCTGGGTTTCTAATGTAAATTGATCCGGTACTAAGACAAGATAATTGATACTCGGATTTTCTGACGCATCTTTTTGAATTTTTTTGAACAGCCAGGTGCTTTTTCCACTGCCGCTCCCGCCTAAAATAAAGTGCAATGACAAACAAACTCCTCCTCTCAAAAATAGAATGCATAGCGGCAGCATGCCGCTCATATATTAACAGTAAGCACACGCAAGCACAAAATCCATAAGGAGGTTTTTCCATGGCAAAAACTAAAATTGTAGTCATTCAAATGAAAGAATTAATTTATACGGCAATTTTTGCCGGCCTTGGTATACTTCTCATCGTTTTGCTTATTATTATGTTTCTTCCGGACAAATCAAACAAAGAAAAGACCGGTTCCACAAAGCAGATTTATACGCCCGGTGTTTATACTTCACAGATTAAACTTGGAGATACCACATTAAACCTCGAAGTTGCCGTGGATGCCGACCAGGTAAAAAGTGTTGCTTTGGTCAACTTGGAAGAATCCGTGACAACCATGTACCCACTTGTGAAGCCGTCACTGGAATCCATCGAAAAAGAGTTGATTGCCGGCACTAAATTGGAGGATGTTCCTCTCTCGGACAAAAGTAAATACACCGAATCACTCTTAATTGAAGGCATCCGCACCGCCTTAAACAAGGCGGTCACAAATCCGGTCTAACTCCGTCTGCCACAGTGCCCTGCTGGCATCGCTTGGCATACGCAGATCACCGCGCGGCGATACCGATACCGTACCAACTTTTGGACCATCCGGCAGACACGACCGTTTGAACTGCTGTGCAAAGAAACGGCGAAAGAAGGTATTTAGCCATTTGGCAATCGTTTTTTTGTCATATGCTCCTTCAAACGTCACGCAGGCCAGACGGAAGATTTTTTCCGGTCCGTAACCTAACCTTAATGTATAATACAAGAAAAAGTCGTGAAGTTCATAAGGTCCCACAAGATCCTCTGTTTTCTGTGCGATTTCGCCCTCTTTTGGAGGAAGCAGTTCCGGACTGACCGGCGTATCCAACACATCGTAGAGAACTTTTTTCAAAATGTCATTTTCACAGGTGTCGGCAAAAAACTGTACCAGATAGCGGACAAGCGTCTTTGGCACGGAACAGTTCACGCCATACATCGACATATGATCTCCATTATATGTCGCCCAGCCAAGTGCAAGTTCTGACATATCGCCGGTTCCAATTACCATACCGCAGACCTGATTGGCAATATCCATCAAAATCTGCGTGCGCTCTCTTGCCTGTCCGTTTTCATATGTTACATCCTGCACCGCCGGATCATGTGAAATATCCTTAAAGTGCTGCATAACCGCATCCTGAATCCGAATTTCACGTAATGACGTGCCTAACTGCTTTGCTAACTGAACCGCATTGTCATAAGTTCGGTTTGTTGTTCCAAAACATGGCATTGTGACACAGACAATTCCTTCTCTTTCTAAATTTAACGTATCAAAAGCACGGACTGTCACAAGCAGCGCAAGGGTCGAATCCAAACCGCCGGACAACCCAATTACGGCATGTTTGCAGCCGGTGTGGCGTAGACGTTTGGCAAGCCCATACGACTGAATTGCCAAAATTTCTTCGCATCGTTCTTCTCTGTGAATACGAGTCGAAGGAACAAATGGTGTCTTTTCAAAACTTCTTGTAAGTTTTGTTTCTTCCGGCACATTTGAATCAAACCAGATTGTCGTAAAATTGTCTTTTTTCTGCCCTTTCGTAAAGGTCGTCATACGCCGTCTTTCATTGTGAAGACGGCCCAAATCAATTTCCGTAATTAAATCCTTTTCCCCGGCAAATGGTTTGCTCTCTTTCAAAACAACACCATTTTCCACAATCAGATTATGACCGGCAAACACCATATCCATCGTGGATTCTCCCTCACCGGCATCCGCATATAAATACGCCGAAAGTGTACGTGCTGACTGGTTTTTCACAAGTTCTCTGCGGTATCCCGCCTTGCCGGTCAACTCATCGCTCGCCGACAAATTCAAAATAATATGCGCTCCCGCCATAGCAAGTTCACCGGATGGCGGTATTGGTGTCCACAAATCCTCACATAATTCAATCCCAAAGGAAAAACGATGGTATTTTTTGTGCGTGAATATCAGATTGGCACCAAACGGAACGCTCTCACCCTCTTTCCAGAGATGCTCTCCGTTTTCTGCCGGTGCTTCTACAAACTGACGCGCTTCATAAAATTCACTATAGTTTGGCAGATAGCTTTTTGGCACAAACCCAAGAATTTTACCGCCATAAATAACCGCTGCCACATTATAAAGTTTTCCGTTATGGTCAAGCGGAAGTCCGACTACACTGACGATTTCGTATGATTTCGTCTCCTCGCAGTATGCAGCCAAAGCATCTTTTGCGCCCTCCACTAAGGTGTCATGCAAAAATAAGTCACCGCACGTGTATCCGGTCAGTGAAAATTCCGGAAAACAAACGAGAGAGACTTTTTCGCCTGCCATTTTTTTCACTTTTTCAACCATTTGATTTTTATTATATTCGCAGTCTGCCACACGCAAATCCGGTGTCGTAACCGCTACTTTTAAAAATCCGTTTTTCATCGTTTTTTCCTCATTTCTTTTTCCACATATAGAAAAGGGCAGCGACCAATCGCTGCCCAACTCTTTCGTAAATACCCGAAATGCCGGCTTCTGATTTTTGACTCCTAGCTATCGGCTAGGTGGGCAACCGCATGCAGCCTTCTGTCTTCCGTTGCTATGTCACCATAGTACCTTGCGGCAGTGACGGCCCGACATCCAACTACAGATATAAGAATCCCGTTTAAAGTATTGTAGGTTCAAAAATTCAGAAGGTATCGAACACTCCAGGAGATGTTCGTTTCTTGATACTATTAGTATACTGAAAACAGCGAAATATATCAAGAAATATTTTCAGAAGTTTCTGGAAATTCTATCGTAAAAATAGTTCCATTTTTTTCATCGCTTCGAACAAAAATATGCCCGCCGTGACGGCTCACAATATTCTTTGCCACAACAAGTCCAAGTCCGGAGCCTTCTTTTTCACCGTGGCTGCTTGCCCGGTAAAATTTTTCAAAAACATTTTCCCATTCACTCTCAGGGATAACAATCCCAAAATCGCGCACCGTTGTCACAATCAGTCCTTCTTCTTTTGCAACATGCATGGTAATCTCTGTTCCCTCGTCCGAATATTTTACGGCGTTTTGCAAAAGAACGGTAAACAACTGGCGGACTCTGTCGTAATCTCCCTTCATTAGGGAACATTCGTCGTCATAGGTAACACTGCCCGTCAATTTTTTCTCCTGCATAAGAATACGCATTCCGCGCATCGCATCCTGTGCCACGGCAATCACATTTAACACTTCGACATTTAATTCATAATCCGGATTTTGCATCCGCGACAAAATCAAAAGATCAGACACCAGATGTTCCATACCGTTACACTCGCTCTGAATCCTCTGCAAATATTCTTTCTGCTTGGTTTCATCCGCTACATAACCAGCCACCAACGTGTCAGCATACCCTTTCATGACGGCAATCGGTGTACGGAGTTCATGTGATACATTCGAGAAGAAATCCCGGCGGCTCTGCTCTAAGTCCTCGCGAAATTCTTCCGCTTCCACCAACTTATCCGAAAGAGTATCCATACTCTCTGCCAGCGCCCCCAGTTCATCTTTTCGACGGATTCCGGTTTTATGAGCATAATTTCCGGCAGCCAGCACAAGTGCTGCCTCTTTAATCCGGATAATCGGACGGACAAGCTGCCTAGAGAAGAAAAAGGATAATAAGAGTGCCAAAAATGCTCCTACCATAACGCAAATCAGCATGTATTTTTCGTACTGAATCACGGTATTTTCCTGCATTTCCATCGGTCCCGATACGACAACTGCTCCCGACACGTCACCACTCTTATCACGGACCGGCACTGCCACATGAAGCATAACCGTCTGGTAAATTTCATCGTAATCGCTGTAACTTTTCTTTTTCCCCCGAAATGCCGTTTTGATAATATTCTCTGTTTCCTTCGGAATATCCAATCCATCCATCTGCACATTGGTATATGCGTCAGATAATTTATGTTTACTTGATTCGTCTGCCACAATCCAGATGTCAACATTCTGCATCTTTCCAAAATCTTCCATTGCGCGCAGATAATCCATAAATTCATCCGCTTCATGGTCTTTTACTGCCTGACTTGTCCGAGTGACAACGCCATCTGCCAAATCCCCTAACTGCTGTTTGTACGCCCCGACAATATTCGTGCGGTTAAACCGTGTAAACATAAGTCCAATCAGAATTGTAAACACCAAAAGTACAACGCCAAAGGCAACGAACACACGCCAAAATATTTTCTTCATAGCGGCTCCTTATACAGTCAGTTCAAACTTATATCCTAAGCCCCAAATCGTCTTAATCTCCCAATTTGGATGTGGTACTTTATCTAATTTCGCACGCAGTCTCTTGATATGGGAATCCACGGTACGGCTGTCACCAAAATAATCCTGCCCCCACAAACTGTCCAACAGGTTATCCCTGGTAAATACCTTGCTTGGATTTCCGGCAAGAATCCACATGGTCTCCACTTCTTTTTTCGTCATCGGAAGTTTTTCCGCTCCTACATAAACGGTGTAAGTCTCAATATTTACCGTCAAATCACTGATGTTTAAGATTTTCTTTTCCTCTGTGGACTCCGAACGTCCCATACGCCGTAACACTGCACGGACACGTGCCATAACCTCATCTCCATTAAATGGTTTGACGATATAATCATCGGCTCCGATATCCAGTCCCATCACACGGTCGTAATCGTCTCCTTTTGCTGTAACAAGGATAATCGGCACATCCGACTGTTCTCGAATTTTTTCACAAACTTTGTAACCATCCATGCCCGGCATCATAACGTCAAGCAGTACGACTGCCGGATTGGCTTTCTTAAACAGGTCAAGCGCCTCAAATCCGTCCTTTGCCACAACCGGCTCAAAACCTTCTTTTGCTACATAAGTACCTAAAACCTCTCGAATATCTTCATTATCATCTACAATTAAAATTCTCTGCATGGTCTTTCTCCTTTCCCATCTCTTCCTATTGTTTTTTTCCATCATAACAGTTTCAAAAACCAATTTCAAGACCCCTTCACAAAGTGACAAGTTTGTGCCACAGGCACATAATATAGTTACAGTACAAAGTAAATATGCAATGGAAAGGAGCCTTTTCATGAAGAAAAAGTTTACCTCTCTTTTGGTATTTGTACTTCTAGTCAGTATGGTTTTACCGGCTGGCACTTCTTTCGCCGCAGGAAAAAAGCCAAAGCTGAACATGAAAAAATTAAATATGACTGTTGGAAACACCTTTTCGCTTCGCGTTTATAACGCAAAAAAGAAGCATAAGATTACTTTCACTTCCTCAAAACCTTCGATTGCAACAGTAAATACCGAAACGCAAAATGCCAGATATGCCAGTGTATCTGCCCTTGCCGTTGGTTCTTCGGTCATTACCGTTACTGTCAAAAAAAGGAAAAAAGTAGTCCGCACACTCAAATGCCGGGTTCGTGTTTCACCAAATGCAGTAAGTATTAAATTTATGAAAAATCAGGTTTCTGTTCTTCTCTCCCAGAGAACGAGACTTGAAACCATTATTAAACCAAATACTTCTGCCGAAAGACCGGTGTTTGAAAGTTCCGATGAAAGTATTGCCATTGTAAATTCCCGCGGTGTAGTAATGGGAGTTTCTCCCGGTACAGTAACAATCACTACCACCTTACTTTCACGTAATTTAACGGCATCATGCATCGTAACCGTACTTCCGGACAGCACAACTTCAAGTACAAAGCCAAAAAAGTACTACGAAAAAAAGAAGCTGCAGAGCACCGCCTATCAATCGGCTGACGCTCTGTAGCTTCTTTTCTATCTTTTCTTTTTATTTCTGTGGACGAATAATTTTCTTTGGACATTTTTCCGCACATTTTCCACAGCCCTGACACTTTGTGCCATCAATTACGGCAATATTGTCTTCCAATGTTACGGCGCCAAATTCACACTGTCTTACGCAAAGTCCACAACCGATACAGCCGGACTGACAGACTTCCATAACTGCTTTACCTTTATCCTTCGAACTACACTGTACCGCATAAGCAGAAGAATATGGAATCAAATCTATCACATGATTTGGACAAGTTGCTACACACTGACCGCAGGCAACGCATTTGTCACGGTCTACTTTAGCAACTCCATTCTGAATGGATAATGCATCAAACTGACAGACTTCCACACAAGAACCAAGGCCAAGGCAGCCATATGAACATGCCTTTTCACCACGTCCCGGTACCATCGCCGCACGGCGGCAGTCCATCTCACCAACATAGTGATATTTATTTGCTGCCACATCACAAGTTCCGGCACATTTTACAAATGCTACCTGTTTTTCCGAACTTCCGGCTTCCACACCAAGAATTTCTGCAATCTTGCCGGCTACCGGTGCTCCACCGACCGGACAGCCATTTACCGGTGCATCCCCGGCTACAATCGCCTCTGCCAAACCATCACAACCCGGATAACCACAGCCACCACAGTTATTTCCCGGCAGACACTCACGTACTTTTTCAACTCTTTCATCGGTCTCTACGGCAAATACCTTACCTGCTACCCCAAGAAGAATACCAATCAGGATACCAAGCACCGCAAGGAGAACTACTGAGAAAATAAATACTGTCATTTCAAGTTCCTCCTTTCCTAAAAGCTAACGCCGCCGAAACCACAGAAAGCAATCGCCATCAAACCTGCCGTTACCAGCACAATCGGTGTTCCTTTCAGTACGCTCGGAATGTTACAATTTTCAAGTTTCTCGCGAATACCAGCCATCAGTACAATCGCAAGGAGGAAACCAAGTGATGCACCAATACCATTTACGGTACTAGCCAGTACGCCATAGTTGTTCTGTACGCTGAGCAGTGCCACACCAAGTACCGCACAGTTTGTCGTAATCAGCGGAAGGTATACACCAAGTGACCGATACAGAGCCGGCATCATTTTTTTCAATACCATCTCAACGAACTGAACCAAAGCTGCAATTACCAAAATAAATACGATAGTATTTAAATATACCAAATCATTTGGCAAAAGCAGGAAGTTATACAATAAACTGGTAATAAAGGAGGCAATCGTAATTACGAATACAACTGCACCGCCCATACCGGCAGCGGTTTCCACTTTCTTGGATACACCAAGGAACGGACAAATGCCAAGGAACTGACTCAATACGAAGTTATTCACAAGTGCCGCCGTAAAAAGAATGGTAAAAATACTCATGCGTTTTCAACCTCCTTTTCTTCCTCGTCCTCTTCTTCTTTGTTTGTTGCGCTCGGCATTTTCAGTTTATTCTGAAGGGCAGTAAGTCCTGCCAGAACAAAGAATGCGCCGGGAGCCATAACAAAAATTGAGATATTTACTGCGCTTGGAAGGATTGTGAATCCAAAAATGGAACCACTTCCAAGGATTTCTCTGAAAATACCAATCAGCGTTAATCCCATCGTAAATCCAAGACCCATACCAATTCCGTCAAATGCTGATGCAATAACCGGATTTTTGGAAGCATAGGCTTCGGCACGTCCTAAGATGATACAGTTTACTACAATCAACGGAATGTAAACACCAAGTGCCGAGTACAAAAATGGAATGTACGCCTGCAAAAGCAGCTGAACAATCGTTACAAACGATGCTACAATTACGATAAATGCCGGAATACGAACTTTATCCGGTATAATCTTACGCAATGCTGAAATCAGCATATTGGATAAAATCAATACAACCGTTGTCGATAATCCCATGCCCAGACCATTCATGGCCGAGGATGTAACCGCCAAAGTCGGACACATACCAAGCATCATGACAAACGTAGGGTTTTCTTTAACGATACCGTTAATAAGGCGCTCGCCACAAACATTTTTACTCATACTGACCAGCCTCCTTTCCGGATGCATCATAGAACAAGATTCCCTTTACCGCTCTCGTAATCGCACGGGAAGTAACCGTAGCGCCCGATAATGCCTGTACCTGGGTATCTGTTGTCTCATTTTTATTATACATTTCTTCCGATGTGCTCTCCGGTGCTTTGATTCCTTTGAAACGTGCCTTAAACTCATCGTTTTCACAGTTCGCACCAAGACCTGCGGTCTCGCTCTCACTGGTAATCTGAATACCGGTAATCGCACTCTGTGCATCTACACCAAGAGCAAAACTGATTTTACCACCATATCCTTTGAGTGCGTTGGCAAGATATACTTTTCCGCCATTTGCCGTTGGATGTACTTCGGTAATCTCTACATATTCAGAAAGCAAATCGCCTTCTTTTACTTCTGCATTTGAAAGGTCATGCTTACTTAAATAAGCAGCCGCGCCGGATACCGCTTCTGCATCGTTATCCTTTACGGAATCTCCCTGTGCGACAACAACAGCGCAGGCTTCGTTATTTGTTTTTTTCTGAGCATTGTCAATCGGGTCCTTTGTCAGCATATAAACACCTGCCAACACGGCACCGAGAATCAGGGTAATCGCACATAAGATAATGGCGTCCTTCATCATACTGCTTTTCTTATCCATTTGCTTTGCCCTCCTTTCCAAATGCCTTTGGAACGGTATAGCGTTCAATCAATGGTACAAACAAGTTGCCGATAATGATGGCAAAGGATACACCTTCTGCGGACTCACCGAAGAATCGGAACAAGCCGGTCAAAAGACCAAGTAAAATTGCATAAATCACTTTACCCTTTGAAGTAATCGGACTCGTCACGTAATCGGTTGCCATAAAGAATGCACCAAGCATCAAGCCGCCACCGCAGAGTTCATACAAAAGCGGATAAGCAGCCGCACCGGCAATAACCATATACAAAATGTCAAATACGGCAAATGTTGCGATGTAAATAACCGGGATTTTCCAGTCGATAACACGACGGAGCAAAAGGTAAATGGCACCAAGCAAAAGTGCTGCTGTCGATGTCTCACCAATGGTTCCTGTCGTTGTTCCCAAAAACATCTTCAAAAGACTTGGGTAACCGCCTTCTTTAACATCCATAAGCGGTGTGGCAGAACTTGCTGCGTCAACGGAAATACCGTATAACCAGTTACTTCCTTCTTTTACCGTAAAACTTGTCATGACGCTACTGAATGACAACATCAAAAAGCAGCGGCCGCCAAGTGCCGGGTTCATGAAGTTCTGACCCAGTCCTCCGAATAACTGTTTCACAACGATAATGGCAAATACACTGCCAAGAACACACATCCACAGATACTTTGGATTTCCCATCGTAGCCGGCAGATTCAATGCTAACAATAAGCCGGTCAAAAGGGCACTAAAGTCATTTGTTGTTACCTTCTGTTTCATCAATCTCTGCCAGATGTATTCTGCCAACATACAGGATACACAGCAGGTTAAAATTACTAATACTGCACTTAACCGGAAATTATAAATACCAATGATGGTAGCCGGCAATAAGGCAATTACGACATCTCTCATGATGGACTGCGTAGAAGAATGGTCACGTACATGAGGAGATGAAGAAACGTTCCATAATTTCTCTTCCATTGTTTCCTCCATTCTGCTGCTTTTGCAGCATATTTTCATGGCTAAACATGCTTATTTTTTTCTGTTCTGGTCCATAACCGCACGTCTTGCCTGTTTGAAAATCTGTGTCAGGCGTCTCTTCGCCGGACAAACAAATGTACAAGTACCACATTCATAACATTCCATACCATTAAGCTTCTGGAAGTAATCCAAATCATTGCGCTCAGCAGCCTGTGCCATCATCTGTGGCACCAAGTGGCTCGGACATACCGTCGCGCAACGGCCGCATCGAATACAATTCGTCGGCTCAAATTTTTCAACTTCATCCTCGCTCATTGCCAAAATGGAAGAACTTGTTTTCGTAATCGGCGTGTTCAAATCATACATTGCCATACCCATCATCGGGCCGCCGGAAATCAGTTTCTTCGCATTTTCTTTGAGTCCGCCTGCTTCTTCTAACAGCTCGGCATGGCTCATACCAAATTTGACTTTATAGTTCTGTGGTTCTGCCATCGCATCACCGGTCAGTGTTACCACGCGGCTCATCGACGGTGTTGTCTTACATACGGCATCATAAATAGCAAGTACCGTCTGTACATTATCCACGATACAGCCTGCATCAGCCGGCAGCATTTTGGAGTTAATCTTACGTCCGGTCGTTACATAAATCACCTGACGCTCTGCTCCCTGTGGATATTTTGTTTTTAATACCTTTACCTCAATATCCGGATCGGAATCCGTGAGATACTGAAGTTTTGCAATTGCCTCCGGTTTGTTATCCTCGATGGCAATGACACCTTTTGCATTGTCAAACAAAGATAATACAACGTGAAGTCCCTGAATCAAATCCTCCGGACGCTCTAACATCAAGCGGTAATCCGAAGTCAGATACGGCTCACACTCTGCTCCGTTTACAATGACATAATCAATTTCTTCTTCATTTTTCGGCGTAACTTTAACGTTTGTCGGGAATCCGGCTCCTCCCATACCGACAATGCCGGCATCTTTGATAATCTGACGGATTTCCTCCTTTGTCAACTGGGTGTAATCCCTGTCTGCGCCAAGTCCTTCAACCGGCTGATATTCCCCATCATTTGCAATTACAACGCAGGTTGCTTTTGCTCCCGATGACAAAAGTCTTGGCTCTACGGCTTTGACCTCACCGGATACAGAACTTACAATGTTGGCGGAAATAAAACCACTTGCTTCGCCAATAATCTGTCCCATCTTCACTGTATCACCAACAGCTACGACAGGTGTTGCCGGGGCTCCAATATGCTGGCTCATAGGAAATACAAGTTCCTCCTTCGCATCCATTTCACGAATCGGAGAATCCATGCTGAGTTCCTTGCCCTCATAAGGATGTGCTCCCCCTTTAAAGGTTGACTGTCCCAATGAAACTTCCTCCTTTACCGAGTTTTTGATACATATTTATCATTATAGCACATTCGACAAAAATGACAAGTTATCGTCTCAATTTTCAAAGTTTGTACACATTTTTTCCTTTTTTTACCGTTTGAATATGTAAAAACAGCGCCACCCCGGATAGACCGGACCAACGCCGTTTTATTAACTCATTCGATTTCCCGGAAACATCTGTCTTTCTGCATGAAGATGGCTGTATTTTTCCTTTGTCGCCATCCCCCCGCGGATATGCCGTTCGGATTTATTTACATCAAGTATTTTCCTTGCTTTTGCAGCAAGGGAAGGATTAATCCTAAGTAACCGCTCCGTTACATCTTTATGTACCGTACTCTTGCTCACGCCAAACTGGCCTGCCGCCTGCCGTACGGTTGCCTTATTCTTTACAATATATTCAGCAATCGCCACCGCACGCTCTTCAATCGGTGTTTTTTGAATATGATATCCTTTCAAAAAAATCCCCCTGATTTGGTGTTTGTATAATCTATGCACCAAAGAGGGGGATTATTCGTCTATTTAGAGCAAGGCGTTCCTATACATAAATCTGCCATTCAGAATCTCCCTGATTATAGGAAGAAATGGCCTCAATCACCTGAAAATAATGCTCTTTTGCTTTCCAGTAATCACTAAACAAAAGAGGAACTCCCTCACTTCGCCAGGAATACTTATCACTCATTCCCCACCAGACAATGCCGGTAATTTTCGCACCACTGTCCTTTTCCGTCATCAAAAGCATCATAAGATTATACCATTTAGCAATTTGATTAATCTGTGAGGTTTCACTCTGCACCTTGTCCGTCAAGTCCATCTCAGTCAACTGAATTTCAATACCTGCCGCTTTAAAGACATCAATCGCATTGGTACCAATATCCTCAATTGCCGGATATCCCATGTCCAAATGTGTCTGCATGCCAACACCGTCACAGATGATTTCGCCGGTTTTATTTACCTCATCTTTCGTATTAAAATACTGAATCATCTTGACCATTTTGTCACTCACCTGATAGGTATTATACTCATTGCAAAGCAGACTCACATCATCCGTAAGTCCAAAATCTTCAAGAATCGAATGTCCAATTGCAAATGCTTCCTTGATATACACAGGGGTGAGAATGCCGCTATGCTTATTTTTATTATACGTATATTCCGGATAATAAACTTCATCCCAGTAACTCTTTGTGCCGCCATCGTTATTGTGCAAATACTCATTGGCAATATCCCAGTTATCAATTACCTCTCGTCCCACATAAACACCATCCGCGTTTTGATATGTGTAAATATGAGTCATAACATTACGCACTAAATACTCCAAGCGTCCATCCATAACATCTTTCGAAACGTATGCACCCGACTTACTGAAATTTTCCTTAAAGAACCACTGCGGTGTCTGCTTATGCCACACAAACACATGGTAGCGCATTTTAAGTCCGTTTTTATAAGCGGTGTTTAAACAGTTATCAATGGAATCCATATTAATAATCGGATAGGTTGTATCCTTATACTTGTAGGTAAATTTAGCGGTGTCTACATATCCATCCGGATTTGTGTTCGACAACGTAGCCTTTGTACTGCCAAGCAAGTAATCCGGTTTCATCTCATTTCCCATAGTAATGGAATTGTGCTGGGATGCAACAAAACTCATATTTCCGGAATTATTCATTTCATAACTGCCAATCGCATTTCCCACTTTGCCAAACATATCACCATAAGCTCGTTTCAAAGAACTTCCGTCCACAATGTTTGTAATTTCACCATTTCCCAGAGTTACAGACAAAATCTCAATATAACCAACTGATGCCTGCGCATTCTGTACCACAAGATATAAATCACCGCCTGCGTATCCTGCAAGTGAAAGTTCCGCTGTACGATTTACATAAGCATCCGAAAATCCGGCCCAGTCACCATCTTTATTGGCCAGCTTAAATCCAACCAAATTTCCGGAAGTATCCGAAATCTCGACACCATTTTTATCATATACCTCTGCCGTAACCGTAACGGTAGAATACTTTGTCATATCAATTCCCGACAAATAGGATGTCAAATTATAAATACTGCCGGACCACAGACCATTGTACGCATTTTCATTTTTCCAGATACCACCGGACAAATCTAATTTTTTATCCGCTGTTGTGCTCGCAACCGCTGTCCCTGTCACGGAAATATTTAGATAAATAGATGCTTCTCTATATGTTTCCTTATCACTTGGTGTAAATACTACCATATAGTCTTTTTTGCCCGGACTTGTAAGCATAAGTTCCGGATTGGCAAATGAGAATTTTCCTGCCACCGTCACACCGTCTGCATCGGTTACTTTTCCACCGGAAAGTGTAACCGCACTCAATTTTTTCCCGGTCACGGCTCCCGTATATTTTGGCTTTGTCTTAACAACTACCGCCTTCTTTACCGTATAAACCGGAAGTGAAATTCCTTTAATCTCCTCAAAAGAACTGTCTTTTGGAACAAACTTTGCTGTCGCATGGCTTTTCCCCATTTGCTTTAATACGGCATCCGGCTGTTCCCACTCGTAGGAGCCAGAGATTTTTTCTCCATTGCTGTCCGCAATCTCTCCACTAGAAATCGCAACCTCTGAAAGCTTCTGTCCCACTTCAGCCTGAGCCGCAAATGGCTTTCGCATCAATGTGCTGGTGCCATCCGGTACGGGAGTTTCCGTCGGTTTTGCCGTCGGAGCCGCTGTCGCCTTGTCGGTCGGCGATGGCGTTTCTTCTGTGCCATTTGTCGGTTTTGTTGTCGCGCCCGCCGTCGAATTTGCTGTCGGTGCCACCGTTACATTCTGTGTTTTCTTCTCTGGCTGAGCTTTCTTTACCACAATCGTGAGAACAGCCTTTTTCTTTTTATTCGTCTTTGACCGCACGGTAATTTTGGCCGTACCCGCCTGACAGGCAGTAAGTTTTCCCTTTGACGAAACTTTTACTACCTTTTTCTTTGACGATTTGTATGTCACCTTTTTATACTTCGCCTTATTGGGCTTAACTTTAACGGATACTTTCAGTTTGAAAGAATCTCCTTTTTTCAATGTCAGCTTCTTTTTTACATTTTTAATTGTTACTGATTTTACTTTTGCTTTTGCCTTTGCATCGGCTGACGCAGGCTCATTCAGTGAAAGTCCGGAAACCATCAGCCCCATCGCCGCAAAAAACGCCACAACTCTTTTTGTTATCTGCTTCATAACAAAAACCTCCTTGTTTCATAACATCCATCATTATGGATATTATACGAAACAAGGAGGCAATAACGCAATGTATTATCCTAGCAAAAGACTACATTTTTAGACATCTTTATAAATCTTCATCTTCATCATAAATTTCATATTTTTTCGCTGCCTGCGCGATATTTAATGAGTGATCCGCCACACGCTCCAAGTCCACTAAAATCTCATTAAAGTACAAGCCCTGAACCGCTTCACATTTCATTTTGCTCAAGCGCTTACTGTTGGATGCACGCATCTTGTCAACCATCTTATCAATATCCGCTTCCAAATCATAAATAACGCGGTACAATTCTTCGCTTGGATTTGAGAAATGCTCACATGCCAAATCATAAATCTTATAAACTGCTTGTGACAATTCCTTCAAGTTCTTCAACGCCTTATCAGAGAACTTACGCTTGTCCTCTTTCATCTGCAGTGCATATCCGAGAACATTTTCCGCATGGTCGCCGATACGCTCCAAATCCGTCACAATATGATACAGATTACCGGCATGGGTCGCTTCTTTCTCAGAAACTCCAAGCTGGTTTGTACGAATCAGCGCTGCCACGATTTCTTTATTCAAAAAGTCCACTGCTTCCTCATTTCTCTCGAACTGCTCTTTGGAAATCGTCATACTTCCAAAATAGACTTTTGTCGAAGCTTCCATATTTTCACGAACCAAAGAATGCATTCTTCCGACTTCCTGGTCAATCTGTCCAATCAAAACCGTACCGGACTGATAACCGGATTCATCAATATAATGAAGTGCTGCTTCTTCTTTGTCATCCTCACCGCGAATGACAAATTCAGAAATTTTAACCAGATATTTCGCACATGGCAAAAGAATTGCTACTGTCACAAGGTTGAAAATCGTATTGGCATTGGCAATCTGTCTGGTCGGATTTCCCGGTGCCGTATTCAAAATCCAGTCGAAGATAACCGGGAAAATCTGCGTAAGCACCATAAACAGTACCATACCGATACTTTCAAACAAAACAACAATAAATGCCACACGTTTAGCATCTTTGCGTCCACCAAGGGAAGCAAGTGCCGGTGCAACACTCGCACCAATATTCATACCGAGCATAATGTAAAATGCCTGTGGAAAGGCACCCGGGAATGCCATAACACCACTGAGTGCCAACATCTGCAAAACACCGACCGATGCCGATGCACTCTGAATAATAACGGTGAAAATAACACCGATAATAACGCACAAAATCGGATTAGAAAACTTTTGCAGCAAACTCTGGAACCAAATCTCGCCTGCTAATGGCTTCATTGCTGCGCTCATTGTACCAAGTCCAATGAACAATACACCAAGACTCGCGATAATCTGCCCTACATTTTTCACTTTTGGTTTTTTAGAAAACATCGTAATCGCCACACCGATAAAAGCAATGACCGGTGCTATTTCAGAAATATTAAAGGCAATCAACTGACCGGTAATCGTTGTACCAATCTTTGCACCCATCAATATTCCAACCGAACGCTCTAACTGCATCATACCGGCATTCACAAAACCAACCACCATGACACACATGGCGTTGGAACTCTGAATCAAGGCAGTCAAACCAGCACCTACAACCATAGCAATGATGCGATTCTGCGTCAGTTTTTCCAAAATTTTCTTTAAATAAGAGCCTGCTACCAACTTCAAACCATCGCTCATCAGGTTCATACCAAAGATGAACATTGCAAGGCCACCCGCCAAATTAATCACATTCCATATAGACATTTCATTATCCTCTCTCTACAATTTGTAAAGTCATGTAAAATTTATGTGTATCCATGTAAAGCCCCTAACAACTAATATATCATTGTTAGAGGCTTAACTCAATAACTTTATTGTTTTTTTATACTTGCACGGGCGGGGCACTCAAGGAGCAAAATCTCTTGTACCTGCAAACAAAAGGAATTCATCGCCGAATTTCTTTCCTTGTTCCCCGCAGCATTTCTGCAGATTCATGAAGTTTTGAAACCTCTTTTTCATCCAGCGAAATCGGAATCGTTGTCTCAATTCCTCTTGCTCCGACAATTGCCGGCATACTCAGTACAACATCCTCCAGGGCATACTCGCCATGCATACGGAGTGAAATTGGGAAAATCGATTTTTCATCCCGCACAATTGCCTGACAAATCCGCTTTACCACCATCGCAATTCCATAATATGTGGCGTCTTTTTTGGCTATAATCTCATAGGCGCTGTTTTTCACCTGTTCCTCAATGCTCTCGGTATTTCCTTCGTGATTATAATGCCCCCGCATTTCACAAAAAGAATTTAACGGAACGCCCGACACATTGGCACTGCTCCACGCCGCAATTTCACTGTCACCATGCTCGCCGATTACAAAGGCATGCACGCTCCGGCTGTCAACTCCTAAATGCTGCCCCAGATGATACCGAAGTCTCGCAGAATCTAACACGGTTCCTGAACCGAACACACGGTATTCCGGGAATCCGCTCACTTCCATCGCAACCTGCGTCATAATGTCAACCGGGTTTGAGACAATGAGTAAAATTCCCTTGTACTCCTGTTCTTTTATCTGTGTCACAACATCTGTCATTATTTTGGCATTTTTCTGAACCAAATCAAGCCTTGTTTCATTTGGCTTCTGATTGGCACCCGCCGTAATTACGATAATTGCCGCATCACCTACATCTTCATATCCGCCCGCATATATTTTCATTGGACCGGCAAAAGAGGCACCATGGCTGATATCCATTGCCTCACCTTCCGCACGGTCTTTATCCACATCAATCAATACCATTTCCGAAAAAAGTCCGCTTTGCATAAGCGCAAACGCTGACGCCGAGCCAACAAAACCGCAGCCGACAATTACTACTTTTCTGACATTGACACATTCACACTTCTCTGACATAACACCCTCCATTTTTACATAATAAATCCATAAGCCATCTGCCACTGATTTTCTATTCTGTGTTATGCCCATAAATTGTTTTTTTATTCGTTTCGATGTGGTTTTATCGGACAGACGACACTTATTTTATCTATGTTATTCTGTTATACTTATGACTTGTAAATATAAACCAAATCCGCTATACTATTTTTATTAGGAAAGGCGGTGAAAGGATGGATGAAATGACAGATAAGGAATTAATTACCATACTCATTGACAAGTACACAGATTTACAACGCATTAAAAAAGCAAACAATGACACCCCAAACGAAGAGCTTGATTATCAAATCAAAACAACCACGGCAAAATTATCTTCCATGGGTATTAATGTTGAAGATTTGACCTTATAAAAAGCAAAATTTTAGATTATGAGTATAATAATACCCTCCATAGGAAATAGTATTTCTCATGGAGGGATTCTTATGAAAAAAGATAAAATGAAATCAAAAAATACGGATTATTCCTGTGACGACTATGACGATTTCTTCGAGGACGACATAGCCGAGACCGAATCGGATTATGACGACATTTCTGATTTTGAGCCACCAAGAGATGTGCCCAAAAGGAAGGAATGATTCTTATTATATTTAGGACAGTGCAATATATGTTGATGCGACTTCAGCCTTTTCCAAGGAATAATATAAAATGTTCTTTTTCTTCCTATCAAATACCTTTGAATATCCACCGGGAATGGTAGCGATATACGGTGTTTTATTTTTCCCCAGCAAATACTGTTTTATGCTGCCATTTTCCCCTATGCCAAAAAATGCATAATTCATCCAGTTTCCAAGTTCAGTAACCGGTGTCTGCCCCTGTCCCAGTGAAAAGTCGTTGTTCTCTCCATCCTTATCATAATCACTTATCTGCAATGAAAATTCCGGTGTGAATGCTATTTTATTTTCCACCCCAAACCGTTCTTTCGTTAATTTCATCGTATCCAGAATATCATTTTCTTTTTTCGTTTGTATATAAAACTCGCCATCCTCATAATACATTGATTTCGGATTGTTTTCGATTTTTTTCTGAGAAGCATACATTACCTCTACCGTTACACCCTTTATTTCTGCCTTTGCTAATGACTTTGTGTATTTTTCCTTTTCACTAACACTTTCCGTTTGGGCTGCATCTTTTGTATCCTGCTGTCCCACAGCATCGGTCAGACACGAACAGCCTGCCAGCAGAAAAACAACCACTGCTACTGTGCCCATCCATTTTTTATTTTTTCGATATGTCATAATATTCTTTACCCTCCTTCTTACACCCGACTCGCCAAAGCAAAGTGACCCTGCCGCTAAAATTCTTTTATTCATGGCAAATCCCAAAAGTGCTCTTCCATAAACGGCACGAATATCTTTGCCACTTTTACTCATCACATACTCGTCACAGCTCATTTCCATATCTCGAATCATGGCAAAATACGAAAGCCAGACAAGCGGATGAAACCAATAGATGCACACAAGGAAAAAGGCAAATAATTGAATCCAATTGTCTTTTCTTGCAATGTGATGTTTTTCATGACACAAAATAAAATCTTTTTCTTCCTCCGGCAATCGGAAAGGAAGATAAATTTTCGGTCGAAATACCCCCACAACAAAAGGGGAAGAAATATTTTCACACTCCCATATGTTATCTTCTAACCGCACCGCCTTTTTCGTTCGTCTTTGCATTTGTATGAACGAGAAAAAATTCCACACCAGAAAAACTGCCATTCCCGCAAACCATACATATAAGAAAATCTGCCAAATATTTTCCCAGTCAGAATTGTTTCCGGCATTCGTTACAAAAAAGTCACCTGTGGCATCTGACTTTATCCGCTCCGTTTGTTTTTCATTTCCCGATGTCGGCTTTTCTTTTATGGTCGTCCTGCCTGCTGGTACTTCCGACAATTGCTCTTTCTCCGTAACAACTGTTGACTGCCCCGGCATCGGAATCGACTCAAACAAACGGAACATACTCATCGGCGAAGTAATGGATACCGGCACCACTAGACGTACCGCCACTAAAAGCCATAAAAAATACAAATATTTTTTATGAAAGCGGTATAGTAAAATCCGCAAAGCAAAAACAATCACAATGACAGGAACTGCCTGACTTCCCATGAAAAGAATTTTCTCAAAAATATCCCTTATCATCATTTCCTCCCTTTCTGCTATTTTTCATCACTATAACGGTCAATAATATCTTTAATTTTTTGTGCCTCCTCCGCAGAAATTTTCTTTCCACCCAGAAAAGCAGTAAGAAAATTTGGAAGAGAACCTCCAAATGTCCGCTCGACAAAATAATCGGATTCATCTCTCTGCACCCGCTCTTTAGAAATCAATACCGTCACAAATGCATTTTCATTTTTAATGTAACCTTTTTCTGACATTTTTTTAATCGTTGTATATGTCGTAGACTTTTTCCAACCAAGTATTTCATTGCATAATTTCACAAGTTTGCCAGAGGGAATGGGTGCATAGTCCCATACAATTGACATAAAACGGTAATCACTGTCGCATAATTTTAATTGTTCCATTACAGCCTCCTTTTGGTCTACAACTATAAACCTTGTGTTTAGTCTATAACAATAGACCTGTTTTGTCAACACTCTTTTTTAACAATAGAATTTGTTGCAACTCTCTTTTTCACGTGCTAAAATAATGTGTTATCAGAGCAGCAAAAGCCCCACACAATACAAAAGGAGGAAGCAGACATGGCAAAAAGGAAATTATCATCAACCCAAATATGCTACCGCATTAGTCTGGCACTTCTTCCTATTATGCTTGGTCTTTCCCTTTTGTATCAGGCAGGGATTTTTATTCCTACTAAGATTTTTCCACCTTGTATGTTCCATGCTTTGACCGGTTTTTCCTGTCCCGGCTGTGGCAGTACACGTGCGGTTTCCGCTCTGCTTCGTGGTGACTTACTCACCAGTTTAAAACTTCAACCGGCAATCTTTTACTGTGCCCTTATCTATACCGCCTTTGTCCTTTCTCATACACTGGCATTACTCATAAATGGCATAAAAAAGAAACACCCCTCTCTTTTCAAAAAGGGATGTTTTCTTCATCATTTTTCTCATTTTCGCGGTATGCACCTAAGCGCGAATATCCTTTATGTACTTGTTTGGATTTTCCTTGGTTTTGGTGTACTGCGATTTGGTTATGAATTGTGGGTTAAGGCTTATCTGATTTTATCATAATGCGTCCACATTCTGATAATCTTGATGGTTCCCTCATACTCAACCTCATCAATCAAAACTGGATTTTTACACACTTCATACACTAGTCTATGCTGAATATTAATCCGTCTCGAATAAGCTCCCTGTAAATTTCCCATAAGAGCCTCAAATGGTGGCGGATTCTGAAACGGGTTTTCTCTTATAACATCAATAAGAATTTTCGCCTTTTCATCAAGGTGTACACTTTTTAAATTTTTAATATCTTTTACTGCCTGTTTTGTGTATACAATTTTGTACATGCGTTTACCATTCTACATCTTCCTCTGGCACACAATCCTCTATCGATGTTTCCAACCCTGTTCTTATGGATTCAACCATCCCCGGAATTGAGTTAAGATATACTGTTTCCTGTATTGCATTCCAATCACTCTCAGAAACAAGAACCGCATTTCCTTTTTTACTCACAATTAAAGTTGGTTCACTATAAAGGTTCACATTTTCTACCAGATTGTAGAGTTCCTTTCTTGCATTTGTAATATTAATTGCTGACATAATAATTCTCCTTGTTATTATCCATTTGTTCTACGTTATCATATTTAACGATTTGTACTTTTATTATTCATTATATTTTTTATGTCATTTATATTATAGCGTACGCTTTCGCGTACGTCAAGTATGGATTTAACTTATAACAAAGAAACACCCCTCTTTTCTCAAAAAGGGATGTTTCAATTACTACATATTATCAATTCTACAAAAACATCTTATATGTAGAGTAAGAGTACGCGGATGCTGCTGTACAAAATGCAACCACACAAACTGCAAGTACAATCGCACCAAGCACACAGCCAATAATCGATGTAATAAATCCTGCTGTTGCCATGCCCTTTTTCTGAGGCGAAAACATCGTCTTATTACGTGAATACAATACCAATGATACAATGGCGCACGCAAGACTGATTACTCCCCAAGCGACGCAGCAAAAACAAATCGAAACAATACCAAGCACCAAAACCGCAATAGCGATACCATCTTTATTCGGATTTGGCATCGGACTAGGATTCGGCTGATACTGGTAGCCATTATTATTCATCTGTTCGTCCATTTTTTCCTCCTTATAAACTGTGATGTACTTAAAGAACTATCATAATAATTCTTGCAATCAGTCCAATTCCCCACAAGCAAATGCCGATAATACTAGTTACAAAACCAGCTGTTACCATGCCCTGCTTCTCCGGTGAAATATCATTTATGCTTGATGCGCGCAGTGCCAATGCCACGATACCACAAGGAGCACAACAGCAAATTGATACTATACCAAGAACCAAAATAGCAACTGCATAATTGTCCTTATTCTGATTTGGCATCGGATTCGGCTGACTCTGGTAGCCATTATTATTCATCTGTTCATCCATTTTTTCTCCTCCTTATCGTTTATTTATTTCAAGTGTAACCGAATTTCCGTTTCCTTGTCAAGGAGTATCTTTCTTAACCTTCTGCGAAATCACACGTTCATAATCATACCCTGTGTCCTGCTGCCTCTCGACCGGTTTCAATTCAAATGCTGCAACCGCATTTTTCTCCAAACAGAATGAAATTTCCAAGCAGTCATTCTCCGCTTTTACCGTCTGGGTTGTAATCCATGGCTTCGCCACTTCACGCAGCAAACTCACCTCATCTTTCGATGGATTTGCCGGCTCCCCAAGGTCGTGCCAGACTTTCAGTGGATTGCCATGCTCTTCATCTACAATTTTTACAAGATTGCAGTATTCTTGTCGTTCATAATTTTCCGGCAGATGAATGGTATAAGTGACTTCCTTCTTCTCGCCTTTTCCATCATTGTCCGGATTCCAGATAACACCATAATAACTGCCATCTTTCTGCTTTGTAATAAGCGAATCCTCAGAGCGGTGAATGCAGGTACCGGTTAATCTTTTATAAAAAGCAAATGTCCAAAACGTCGGCTTTGGAATACAGCCATTTGCTACCAGTCCAAATCCACCATGAAACGGAGTAAACGGAACCCCCAGTTCCTCAAACACATCGCCAAATGTCCAATACGAATACGACGTGTGGCAATCCCCAAGTCTCGACAGCATATGCGCCACATACGCAGCGTTATAACAGGTATCGTGTACCGGTGCATTCGGAATATACGACGTGTTATATTCTGTGATATGAATATCTTTGCCGGCAAACTCCTCATAACTGTCCACAATTTCACGCGATTTTTCCAATCCAGAAAATGCATCGTCCGGATCATGTAAATCAATATAGCCATAATGTCCTACCCGATCCGGCACATAACTTGTATAATGATGCCGCGACACAAAGTCAAGCGGCAGTTTTTTCTCCTTTACATAATCAAGAAAATCCTGCAGCCACGATACATCATCAACACCGCAAATCGCCGGTCCGCCAACCAGAAGTCTTTCATCCACTTCTTTCACTGCCTTTGCCGTAACTTCATATAAATGAAAATATTCCTGTCTGTCAGCATCTTTCCAAAACCCCGGCAGATTCGGCTCATTCCAGACTTCAATCGGCCACAGCAAAACCTCATTTTCCCCATAACGCTGCATAAGATGACGAAGCGTGTTCTGCACAAGGCGCGCCCACTTATTATAATCCGCCGGGGGCGTAATATTACCCTTCCAGTAAAATACCGTCTCTTCGCCGCTTGCCATTTGTTCCGGCATAAAACCAAGCTCAATAAATGGACGGATTTTCAAATCCTGATAAGCATCCATCACCATATCCAAATAAGTAAAATTGTATTCTTCTTTCACGGAACCATCCGGCGTAATAAATTCCTGATAAATTGCCATGTCCTTACAGAAAAGTCCATGACCACGGATATAGTCAAATCCAATCTTTTTCTGGACCAGTGCTAACTGGTCTAAATATTCTTTGTGAAGTGCCAAATCCATGCGTCCTGTTCCGATACAGGAAAATGCGCGGTTGTGAAACATGACCGGTTCATTTTCATAAACTTCATATTTTTCCATAGTATCCTCCCTCAAACAATCATAAATAATGAAACAAGCTGGCAGCATTTATTTGTAAATAACAAACGAACACCGTCAGCCTATTCCCACATTCAAAAAAGTGCCTGCTAAACCTTTTTCATCGTCATTGTATCATATGCCCCACACCTAGAAAATGGATTATCCAATCATTCTATTGCATTTTTACAATAATTTAGTCCATCCTTTTCCCATATTGCCTGCCTTCTCTTTTCATCTAAAACAAGCCATTCTTCCAGAGACAACGGCGTATAATCAGAAAACATGCAGAATGTATTAATCATCCGGCATGGAATCGGCATCGGTTCATTCTGCCCCGGATTCTGGTGCTTCGTGTTTCGTGTCATACGGATGAACTCATTTACCAGAACTTCATCGTGTGTATCATGTACATGTCCGTACATCATCACCGTTTTCGGATTTCCCTCCTTATTACGGCGGTACTGCCCATTGTAGCAAAAGATTGGATAGTGCGATAAAATAATCTTTCTTTTATTATCGTTCAGCTCCGCATACGGCTTAATCCACTCAAAACGGGTTGCATCAAACCGGCGGTCCTCGAGATAATTGTCGTGATTTCCTTTCACAAGAAACAGCCTGCCATTTAACTGCTGCAAAATATCATTCGTCTTTTTCCCACGTTCCATAGAAACATCCCCAAGAATAACGACCTCGTCATTTTCCCGGACTTTTTTGTTCCAACGCTCAATCATATATTCATGCATTTTATCACAGTTTTCAAACCCGCGGCAATCCATTTTCGTAAGCAGGCTTTCATGGTAAAAATGTAAATCCGAAATATAGTAGCGCATCAGCACCTTCCTTCCTAAAAAAGTGTAATTTGTAAGTTTTCAAAACCGTTCTCATCAATCCGCAAATAACGAAAAAGTTTACCCAGATATCCGGATAAACTTTCTCACATAAAAAGGGATTTATTGAAAAGCAAGCACTTGTAAGCAATTTAAAATTACAAGATTTCATGAATCCAGCCTTTTGGAGCTTCGATACGGCCCATCTGGATTCCTGTCAATGTATCATAAAGTTTCTTTGTAATCGGTCCCATCTCATCCATACCACTTGGGAAACAGATTTCTTTACCATGGTCAACGATTTTACCAACCGGCGAAATAACAGCAGCTGTTCCGCAAAGACCACACTCAGCGAAGTCTTTTACTTCATCGAATTTAACTTCTCTCTCCTCTGCCTCTAATCCCAAATACTCTTTCGCTACATACATCAAAGAACGTCTGGTGATGGATGGAAGAATACTATCCGACTTCGGTGTTACCACCTTGTTATCTTTGGTAACAAAGATGAAGTTTGCACCACCGGTCTCTTCTACCTTTGTACGGGTAGCAGCGTCCAAATACATATTCTCATCATAGCCCTGATTATGAGCATCTACGATTGCATGAAGACTCATCGCATAGTTCAAACCGGCTTTTACATGACCGGTACCATGAGGTGCTGCACGGTCAAAATCACTAACACGAATCGTAATCGGTTTTGCACCGCCCTTAAAGTAAGGACCTACCGGTGTACAGAACATACGGAACTGATATTCCTCTGCCGGTTTTACACCAATTACCGAACTGCTCGCAAACATGTACGGACGAATATATAAGGTAGCACCAGAACCATAAGGCGGTACATAAGCCGCATTGGCTGCTACTACTTTCTCAACTGCTTCTACAAATCTATCTTCCGGAAATGGTGGCATTTCCAAACGCTTTGCCGTATTTGCCATACGGGAAGCATTCAAATCCGGGCGGAACGTAACAATCTTGCCATGCTCCGTAGTATATGCTTTCAAACCTTCAAAACAAGTCTGTGCATACTGCAATACACCGGCACATTCATTCATAACGACATTGGCGTCCTTTGTCATCACGCCATCATCCCAAGCGCCATTCTTAAAATTTGACACATAACGCTCATCGGTCTGATAATAACCAAAGCCAATATTGGACCAATCGATATCTTTCTTTTCCATCTAGAATTCCTTCTTTCTTCTGTCATTTCACTGACTTTTGTCCTTGTTCTATCTTACTCCATCCACCTGGCACTGTCAAGACAGCAATGCTAAATTTTCACGAAAGCTACAAGCCATGCAAAAAAACAAACTCACGCTGCTTCGTCGGGAGCTCGCTCACGTAAGAAGCAGTGGGAGATTGTCTTTTTATAGGGCGACAGCCCGTGACCGAGCAGGCTTTGCCTGCGAGGTTGCATGGCGCAGCTTGCGAGGCGACAGCCCGTGACCGAGCAGGCTCTGCCTGCGAGGTTGCATGGCTTGTATAGTATAACGCGACAGATTGGAAGATTCCTTGGCGCACCAGCGAGCCCGGCAACTTGCTTCATGCAACGCAAATTGTCTCCAAAGTCCAAAAACGTTGCATGCACACAAAAAACTTCCATTCCCAATGCAACGCAATCTCTCAAATCAGCAAAAAAGAGTTGTTTTTGTGTCGTGATTCGCCTAAAAACATCGCAAAACAAGAAAAAATTGCAACCCTTTCCCCAAAAAAACATAAAAAAGATTGCATGGCGTAACAACGCAACATTTTTTACAAAACTTGACATTTTCCCATTGCAATATAATCTCTAATGATGTAATATTAAGTTATGTTAATCTTGTACGTGTTTTTTTCACTATGTTTATTTTTCAAAACAGTCATAAAAAAGGGGGGTGTTTCGAATAAATTTTGTATAGATGCAAATAAACGCAATGGTTCGCGAACCGTATTTAACCATTGATACAAAAAAAGGAAAGCATGATAATTCATTGCCTCATTATCATGTAAGGGTTTATTACGAAAAATAGTAAAGGTATTTTATTAAGGGCGTTAATGTGTTTTGCTCTATCGTATTTTTTATGCGCACAGTTCATTACACAGTCCACCGTATGCAGCGCTAAAATCTACAAAGTTAAGGAGCATGAAAAACCGGCTGGTTTAAAGGGTGAATTTATTGCTTACTATGACTTCCAGAAGAAGGAAACTACATATTACGATAAGAATGAGATTCCTACGAAAAAGTTCCAAAAAAAATGAATTATAAACCGCAAAAGCCAGACGAAAAGCTGATACAACGTTATAAGGTAAAAAGCGTTAATACACCGACCAAACTACTAAATACTAATTTCACGAGTGATGTCAATACTACAGGTACAAGTTTATATTCCTATTTACCAGATAATAGAATTAAAGTAAGTTCATCACAAATTAATTCTTTCCCATATTATTCAATCTGTAAATTAACAATGACATTTCCAGATTCACCCGGATATGTCACTTTAGGAACAGGCTATGAACTATGGAATAAACTATGCGCAACAGCAGGTCACTGTTTGCTAAACTCAAACGGAAAATACTTTAACTCTATTAAAGCCGAGTTTGGATACAATAATGGTACTTGTATAAATCAACAAGCACAATTAACTCTATCGATGACTGTGTTATTGACTCCAACAACTACTGCATGCCGGGACAGAGTGGCTCACCATTATATCTCCCAGGTGGATATGCCATTGGCATAACTTCTGGAAATGCAAACGACCGGTCTATGTTTTCTGTCCAACTTGATAATGGTATTACGACTTGGCTTAACCAAAATGGCTATTTTGACTGAAAGGAGAATTGAAAATATGAAGCGTATTATTTTGTCTTGTTTAAGTTTACTCATGTTATTTTCCATGCTTACCCCTTGGAAAACAAGTGCAAAATCAAAGAGCAAGTTGAACAAAACCAGTATTACCATGTACACAGGAACAAAAGTAAAATTAAAACTAAAAGGGACTAAGAAAAAATGTAAATGGTCCGTAAATAAACCACAGATAATCTCAGTTTCCCAAAAGGGAATCGTAAAAGCAAAGAAAAAAGGAAAGGCTAAAGTAATTGCAAAAATCAAGAAGAAAAAATATATTTGCAAAGTAACAGTAAAAGTCAAAAAAAAGCAAACAGATAAATCAAATTCCGGCAACAAGTCAACACCGGACACTTCAGCAAATACAAACACCAACACAAATGACAGTGCGGTCAAAAGTCTGACTAATCTGTATATTAAAAATGTACTGCAAAACAATACCGACACATGGATTTTGGTAAACACAAAAGATTCATCCGGTGTAACCTACTCCATTTCGTATCAGTCAATTGGTGCAAATGTTGCCATCACGTTAAACGGAAAAACTGTCGATAAAACAGCATTGCAGAAAGGGGATTCCTTAGAGATTGGGTACACAGGAGATTTGCCGGATGCCAGAAAATCATGGATACCTCATCTTGCATATCTGAAAGCAACAAGAGCATAACAAGTTTTGTCGGCTGGATTTCAGACAGCAAACAATTCTTGCAAATTAAATATTTATATTTTAGCAAAGCCACACTGCTTCGTCGGGCACTGCCCGCAATAGGAAGCAACGTGGCTTTGCTTTTTTAGGGCGACAGCTATTTGGGTTATAGAACTGTATATGCGTAGTTTAGTTCATATTTCTTTTACACAGTCATTCTATCTATACGCTCCATTGAAAAATAGGAAAACAAAACGGTATATTACATGATAAAATTTACAAGAAAGAGTATTGTTGCCGAATACAATACGAACTTTATGATTATAGCCACCCTTTATTGAATAAATGTTTTATTTTATCGGCGACAAAACAAACAGTCTCAAAAAACAATTTTAAAAAGGAGGGTTTTCTATGAAGAAAACACACAAAAAATATGTAGCTTTATTAACAACATTAGCCGTGATTGTTTGCACATTATTTTATACAAACACAGCCAAAGCAGATACTGAAAATTCTTGGGAGCCTTCAGATGTAGTAAAAGTTTCAAAATGTACTGTTAATGGGTCAGAACGGACCTTAACTTTACTCAAAAATGGAGATTTATACTTTCAAGCAACCGAAACAAGTTCTCCAAAATTTGCATTCTTAGATGTTATGAATTTTGGATTTGACAAAATGTATGGAACAGTTTATGTATTAACGTCCGAAAATTTGTTGGGTTGGTGGAATTATGATTTAACTAATTCTCCTACTTTAAATTCAGTTTTTAAAAACATGAGTAATCCAAAAGATCCTATAGGTGATATAGAAAAATTACTATTTGATGAAAATAATGAATTTGTCATCGGCTACAAAACTATCACTGGAGAAACTTATCCAACATTAACAATGTCTGAAATGAAAGCTTTTCTGGAAATTCCTGACGATCCTACACCAACGCCTACTCCGACCGCACCAGTATCTACTCCTTCTGCAACTCCAAAAGTTACCCCTACTACTCCTCCAAAAAACACAACTGATCCTGTTGTTACACCAAAAACAGTTACAACAAAGAAAGTTGTTAAAAAGAAAGCTGGTTATTCCTGTCTTTCTATTGGAAATAAAGTAACTAGCAAGTACAAACTTGCAAAGGGTAAACTTACTTGGAAAGGAAGCAGCAAGAGTAAGAAATATTCTGGAATTAAGTCAGCTGCATTCATAAAGAAAAGTGGCAACCTTGTCTTTTTGACTAAAAAAGGTAAAGTATACACCTTATCTCCTAAAGGGAAGAAAAAGTGTATTGTTAAAAAAAAGGGTAAAAAACTTATCTTAAAAAATAAGTTTGCAGTAAAAGTCCAGGTAGGCAAGAAATATATTAACATAGTAAACAAGTAATTTCGATAATTGAAGCCATGCAAAAAAACAAACTCACGCTGCTTCGTCGAGAGCTCGCTCACGTAAGAAGCAGTGGGAGATTGTTTTTTTTAGGGCGACAGCCCGTGACCTCGCAGGCTCTGCCTGCGAGGTTGCATGGCTTGTGTAGTATAACGCGACAGATTAGAAGATCCCTTGGCGCACCAGCGAGCTGGCAACTTGCTTCATGCAACGCAAATTGTCTCCAAAGTCCAAAAACGTTGCATGCACACAAAAAACTTCCATTCCCAATGCAACGCTATCTCTCAAGCCAACCAAAAAGAGTTGCTTTTGTGTCGCAATACGCCTAAAAACGTCGCAAAACAAGAAAAATATGCAACCCTTTACCTCATATCAAGACCAAAGCGTTGTTTTAGACACCCCAGCCAAAATCCCCCGGCTAAACCACCCCATCTTCCCTCACACAGCAGAGATTTTATATCTTTTTGGTATCCTGCGTATAAACACGCGGGTATCTAGCATGCTTGCATGCCGATACCCCTGCGCGTTTATCAGCGGGAGCGGCGCAGGAATACCAAAAAGATATAAAATCTCCGCTTGAAACCATCCCCCCTTTCATTGTAAAATAAACTCAACCACACAAAAAGGAGACCGTTATGAAACACATTTTATGCTATGGCGATTCAAACACACACGGATACATTCCCGGTGGCGGACGCTATGATGACGATACACGCTATACCGGTATTCTCGCCAAATTACTCGGCAGCGACTACCGGATTATCGAGGAAGGACTAAACAGCAGAACTTCCTCCTTTGATGACCCTTTTGAGCCATACAAAAACGGAATGGACTGTCTGGTTCCCTGCTTAGACTCGCATAAGCCATTGGATTTAACAATTCTTATGTTAGGAAGCAACGACATGAAAGTTTATTTCTCACCTTCCGTCGAAAAAATTGCAGGAAGTCTCGCCAAAGTATGCCAGACAATCCTAATGGTAAGCGAGGCACCGGTTCTGTTAGTAAGCCCGATTTATCTGGGCGATAACATGGCAGATTCCGACTTTGCAGCAAGTTTTCCGCCATCTTCCATCGCGATTTCGCATGAACTTGGCGGTGCACTTGAAGAAGTTGCAAGACAACTGGACATTCCATTTTTAGATGCCGCAAAAGTCACCCTGCCATCGAAAGAAGACAGCCTTCACTTAACAAAAGAAGGACATTTGGCACTTGCCGAAGCACTTGCCAAAAAAGTAAAAGAAATCTTAGAATAAGCGAGGCAATCATATGAATGTAGTAGGAATTATAGCAGAATACAATCCCTTTCATAAGGGACATGCCTATCAGATTCAAAAAGCAAAGGAACAATGTGGTGCAGAATTCGCCGTTGTCGTAATGAACGGTGATTTTGTCCAGCGTGGCGAACCTGCCATTTTTGACAAATACACCCGCACAAAAGAAGCACTTTGGGGCGGTGCCGACCTCATTTTTGAGCTGCCGGTTCGGTTCGGTCTATCAAGCGCCGGTGATTTTGCCATGGGCGGCATTCTTGCGCTGAACGCTCTTCCATTTGTCACGCATTTATGTTTTGGCACGGAAACCGGTGACCTCACCCCTCTTTTGCAGGCCGCCTCCTTTCTTTGCGATGAACCCGATTCCTACCGCACGCGCGTGAAACATTTCGTAAAACAAGGTATTCTCTATCCAAAAGCCCGCTCACTTGCCTTGGCTGCTGAATCCGGACTGCCGACAGAAACCTGGGACTCGCCAAACAACATTCTTGGCTTAGAATACTGCGTCGCCCTGCAAAAGCTTCATTCTAAAATTAAACCTTTTACCATACGGCGCGAGGGGCAGGGATACCATGACAATGACACACCGGCACTCTCCGATTTTCCTTCTGCTACTTTTCTGCGCAAACAAATTCGCAAAGCCGGGGAAAAGGAAAACCTTTCGCTAAGCGATTTTTCATCCCTGATTGGCTACTCTCTTTTAACCGCAAAAGATTTGTGCCGGATAAAAGATATTACGCCGGATTTGTCTGACCGCATCCGGAATGAATTGCCAAAATACCGGGAGATAAATGAATTCGTAAAGACAATTAAAAATCCGTCCCTCACAACCGGACGAATCAAGCGCAGCTTCTTTCAGTGCCTGTTTGACATCGAAAAAGAAGAACCGGTTATGCCGTATCTGCGTGTTTTAGGCATGAAAAAAGAAGCATCTTCCCTGCTTTCACAAAAAGAAAATGCTTCTTGTCAGATTCTCACAAAACTTGCCTTTGATGTGCCAAAAATGGACGATACTGCAAAAAAACTCTTCGCAAAGGACTTACTCGCTTCCGATTTATACCGGCAAGTCTTTTGTCACAAATACAATCAGACACTGCCTAATGAATATCAGCACTCGCCGATTGTCCTTTGAGTCTGCCATATAATTTCGTCATTTTTCTGATTTTTTCACAAAGTTTATCATCAAACACGCCACCGGCCATTCGCCATTTCCAGTTGCCGCCAAGTGTCGATGGTGTATTTATTCTTGCCGAATTTGGCAGACACAGATAATCCTGTGCAGGAATAATGCAAAGATCCGAAACACTTCCCATCGCCAGCGCAATCAAATCCCATGTCAATTTTTTCTTCGAGGTAAACCGGCTGCGGTTCATATAGCGAAGTGCCACATCCTTATCCTCTTTTTTTAACTCATCAAAAAAACTATACGTTGTCGCATTATCATGCGTTCCGGTATAAACGACCGAATTTCTGTCATAATGATACGGCAGATAATCGCTGTCCTCTCTGGAATCAAATGCAAACTGTAACACTTTCATCCCAGGGAAACCGGAATCCGCCAAAAGTTTGCGGACCGAATCAGTCAAAAATCCCAAATCCTCAGCAAGAATCGGAAGTTTTCCCATTTGATTCTCCAAAGTCTCAAACAACTCAATGCCCGGACCTTTTTCCCACTCACCAAATTCTGCGGTTGCATCTCCATACGGAATCGCATAATATTCATCAAAGCCTCGAAAATGGTCAATGCGGAGCATATCATACAACTCGTAACACGTTTTAATTCTTGAAATCCACCACGAATACCCCTGATTCTTGTGAACATCCCAGCGGTACAATGGATTTCCCCATAGCTGCCCGGTTGCAGAAAATGCATCCGGCGGACATCCCGCAACTGCCGTCGGCAGTCCATTTTCATCAAATTGGAACAATTCCGGATGTGCCCAGGTATCCGCACTGTCTAAGGCAACATAAATCGGAATATCCCCAATAATTGAAATCCCTTTGTCATTGGCATATTTTTTCAACGCCGCCCATTGAGTATAAAATTCATACTGAACAAATTGGTAAAAATTAACATCTTCCAGCAAACGGTTTCGATAAGACACCATTGCCTCCGGCGAACGAAGCCTAATAGCGTCCTCCCACTCCAAATAACTTTTTCCGGACTTATTATCTTTAATTGCCATAAACAAGGCATAATCAGCAAGCCACTCAGAATTTTTCTGCACAAACGCCTGATAAGAAACATCCGCTTCAATACTACTGTTTGCATATGCCTTCCGTAACAGACCAAGCCGCTTCTGAAACAACACATCATAGTGTACTTCTTTACCACTCGTTCCTTCGGCGGCGCGAATGCAGTCATTCTCGGTTAAGTATCCTTTTTTCACAAGGTCATCCGGTGAAATAAAATACGGATTTCCGGCGAAAGTAGAAAATGCCTGATATGGCGAATCTCCATAGCCGGTCGGTCCCATCGGCAGAATCTGCCAGTAACTTTGACCCGCCTTCACCAACTGGTCTACAAAATCATAAGCACACCGGTCAAAACAGCCAATCCCATACTTGGAAGGGAGGCTGGCAACCGGAAGCAAAACACCACTGCTTCTTTTCATAACCTATGCTCCTTCTGTCTGTGGCAGCACTTAATTTGCTGCTAATAACGCTTTACTTACTTTCACATCAAATTTATCTGACCACGTTTTGTATGTCTTTTGAAAACTTTCCGTCTGTTTTTCAGACACAAGCTGATTCCGGTACTGCTGCTGCAACGCCGCTGAATTGGTCTGAATACAATGCGCAATATAAAAACCGTCTTTTTCCTCAATAAGAGCAGATGTCTGATTCTTTTTCAGGCTGACAACAGCTTTTGCAAGATTAGTACGGCTGTCCTGATTTCCAATTACATACTCAATCGCATCTGCCTGTGTTTTGTTTTTTGCCACCGTGTAAAAACTATTCTGTGAGCTTGTCACTTCACTCAAAATCCGCGACATCGTATTTTTCACAGTTTCCTTATTTTTCGCGTTCGCTGCCTGATAAATCAATTCCACCTTTGCCGCCGAAAGTGTATTGGCCGCATAATCAATTTTGAGTTTTCCCATCTGTACATTGTACATTTTCTGCGCCAGTTTGTTTTCCTCGAAAATTTTAGAAAGTACCTTTAATTCAATTCCCTGCGTCTGCTTGTCCTTCGCCGGAATCGAATCAAACACCGTCTTTGCCCGGTAATCTGCCTCTTCCTTTTCATCCGTTGCAAGCTGCACCTTCTCGATAGCAGCCTCTTTGCCAATTACCTTTACCTGAATAATCTGGCGAAGCACCGACTCAATTGCTTCCTGTCCGACAGACTTATCCTTTACCGCTTTATTGTACTTCCAAATATCGGTTCCTAAAATACTCTCATACTGATTCTTCATAAAATAATAGTAGGTCTTGTATTCCTTATAAGAAACTGTCGTCTTTCCTACTGCAATAACGGAAGAATCCTCTTTTAAGTTACTATTTGATACCGATGCCGCACGCTCGGAAGAGCTTGTTTCCTCCACCGCCTCGCTTCCGCATCCAACAACACCAATACACATGCTGACACATACTAGTATTGCCAAAATAAATTGTTTCATATCGTTCCTCCTCATTCTTTATTTGATATGCTAAGTGCACGAATTTCATCTACTATTTTCTCCGCCTCCGAAAGCACATTACCCGTATATTGATAAACAAAATATGGTTTTGCCCCCGGCACAAAACGAAGTTTTCTCCCCATCGATGCGATGAGTTTAGGAATTCCTTCCACATCAATTTTCGCCTGTGGATACATCGCAAACTGAAGCTGCTCTTTTTTACTTGCCACCTCCATAATAAACGCTTCATGCGCCTTCGCTTTCAAAATGGCAATATTCAAAAGATTCATTACACTCTTTGGCGGCTCACCAAAACGGTCAACCAACTCATCAATCATGTCCGTTTTTTCGTCTTCCGTCTCAAGTTCCGCAATTCTTTTATAAATGTCCAGTTTTTGGAATTCATTTTTAATATAACTGACCGGAATAAATGCGTCAACCTTTATTTCGACACTCGTTTCATATTCTTCCTCCGGCACTTCTTCTCCTTTGCACTTTTTCACCGCTTCATTGAGCATTTTACAATACAAATCATACCCGACTGCTTCCATGTGTCCATGCTGGCTTGCACCCAAAAGATTACCTGCCCCTCGTATTTCCAAATCCCTCATGGAAATGCGGAATCCCGAACCAAGTTCCGTAAACTCCTTAATCGCCGCCAGACGTTTTTCTGCCACTTCTTTTAGCAATTTGTCCCGTTTATAAAGGAGAAATGCATAAGCCGTACGGTTACTTCTTCCCACACGTCCGCGTAACTGGTAAAGCTGGGACAGTCCAAGCCTGTCTGCATCCTCAATAATAATCGTATTTACATTCGGAATATCAAGCCCGGTTTCCACAATCGTAGTCGCTACCAAAACATCAATCTCACCCTCAACAAACCGAAACATCGTCCGCTCCAGTTCACGTTCATTCATCTGTCCATGGGCAAAGGCAACCACCGCTTCCGGCACAAGTTTCGCAATTTCATTTGCCACAATATCCATATTGCCAACACGATTGTATACATAGTACACCTGACCGCCTCTTCCGATTTCTCGTAAAATGGCTTCTCTTACAATCGGCTCACTTTTTTCCATAACAAATGTCTGAATCGGCATACGGTCTACCGGCGGCTCCTCCAAAACACTCATATCGCGGATTCCAACCAAACTCATATGAAGGGTCCTCGGAATTGGTGTCGCCGTCAGCGTCAGCACATCAATATCATTTTTCATCTGCTTTAATTTTTCTTTGTGCGTCACACCAAACCGCTGTTCCTCGTCAATCATCAAAAGTCCCAGATTCTTATAAGAAACACTTTTGCTTAGAAGCCTGTGAGTTCCAATGACAATATCAACACTGCCCTTTTTCAAACCCTCAATCGTTTTTTTCTGCTCCGACGGTGTTCGCAGACGGCATAATAATTCCACGTTAATTCCGTAATCTCTCATGCGCTGTGAAAAAGTATTGTAATGCTGTGCCGCGAGAATCGTTGTCGGCACTAAAAAGGCAACCTGGCAGCCATCCATCACCGCCTTAAACGCGGCACGAATCGCAATCTCTGTCTTGCCATAGCCAACATCGCCGCAAATCAAACGGTCCATAATGCGGCTGCTTTCCATATCTGCCTTTGTCGCCTCAATTGCCTTTAACTGGTCTTCCGTTTCCTCATACGGGAAAAGTTCTTCAAATTCTTTCTGCCAGACCGTATCTTTTTCAAAACAATGACCTTTTTTTGCCTGCCTCTTGGCATACAATTCGACAAGTTCCCCGGCAATCTCCTTAACCGCACCTTTCACCCTCGTTTTCGTCTTTTTCCATTCCGGCGAATTCAATCGGTTCAGCTTTGGAACTTTGGCATCACTTCCCGCATATTTTTGCAGCACTTCAAGCGACGTCGCAGGCACATACAAATTACTTCCTGCCGCATACGCCACCTTGAGATAATCTTTTGTCACATGGTCTTTTTCAATTTTTTCAATTCCCTGATAAATGCCAAGGCCATGATTTTCATGAACTACATAATCACCGATTTTTAAGTCGTTAAAACTGTGAATCGCAGCACCATTATACTGCTTTACTTTTCGTTTTTTCTTTTTCTTTGCGCCGAAAATATCACCTTCTGTGACAACGACAAAACGAAGCGTGGGATACTCAAATCCTCTTCGCAGATTTCCTCTTGCCACCATGATTTCTCCCGGCATGATTTCACGCTCAAAATTTCCTTCATAAGATGCCGTCAAATCAAAATCCTGCAAGTCCTCACACAGTCTGCGCCCTCTTGTCTCCGACCCGGACAGCAAAAGCACACGGTATCCGTTTTTCTTAAACCGCTGTAAATCCTTTGCCAGCATCGAAAAATTATTGTTATAGGAAGGTGCCGCCTGCACAGAAATGAAAAACTTGTGCTTCACGGTCAAATCGGAAATCGGCGTATCAAGAGTCGTCAGCAAAACAAGCGGATTGTCCTGCAGCCGTTTCATCACTTCCGGTAAAGAATACAAAATGTCCATCTGTCGGGGCAGAATATATCCCTTTTCCAATCTCGTACTCATGCTCTCTCGAAACTCATATTCCACCGTCTCCGCACGCTCTATTAAACGCGCCGGCTCATCAAGAAAAACAATCGTTTTTCGATGCGCAAAATAATCAAAAAAGGAAACAACCTGCTTTTCAAAATACAAAATATAACTTTCCAGATTTACCATGCCGTGATAAGCATGAAATGTTTCCTCAAAACTTTCGATGTTCTGGCGAAGTCTTGCTGCTTCTTCATTTTTCCCCTGCTCTTTTAACTCTTTTACGGTCTTTTCCATATCAAGCCGTATTTCCCTAAGGCCTCTCACCGCGGTATCTTCGGTCATAAACACTTCTGCCGCCGGGTAAATTTCGATTTCCGAAAGGTCTTCCACGGAACGCTGGCTCTCCACATCAATCCGGCGAATCGTATCAACTTCATCATCCCACAAATCAATTCGGCACGGGCACTCCTCAGTCAACGGATAAATATCTATAATCCCGCCCCTTACCGAAAATTCGCCTTCACTTTCCACCTGGGAAACATTTGCATATCCCATTGCGGAAAGTTTATGCTGCATCTCTTCTAAATCAAGCAAATCACCCGGTTCAATCCGAATCCGCTGGCTTTCATATTTTTCATAAGGTACACAGGCATCCATACCCGCATCAATCGTCGTGATAATAGTCACAGGTTTGTCTCCGGCAAGCGCCTGAATTGCCTTTAACCGCTCTGCTACAATAGCACTTCCGTGGACGTCTGCGCTATAGAAAATCAAATCCTTCGCCGGATAATACATCACATTTTTATCATACAAACGATAATCCTCTAAAAGCTCTCTGGCACGGATTTCGTTGTACGTGACAATTAGGCGGACGTCAGCCAAATCTTCCATGCCGTAAATCATATGACACTTCTGTGCTTCCATACCGCCCACTACGGTAACCGGAGTCTCCCCCTTATCAACCGCAAGCCTTAATTGGGTATATTCCTCCATTTCACGGAGGGGTGCTAATAATGTCTCCACCGTTTACTCTCCTACTTTCTTTCCATTTACCGCATTCATTGCCGTCTTTACATCTTCCTGCAAAATGGCCAGAAGTCCCTCTTCTGCCAATGCAAACACATCGCGGATTTTTGCATCATCTTCTTTGCTAAAACGTCCCAACACATGTTTTACCAAATCTCCATTTTCCGGTTTTGCCCCCACGCCAATTTTAATTCTCGGAAATTCCTGCGTTCCCAGATGTGCAATAATACTTTTGATTCCATTGTGCCCGCCCGCACTTCCTTTTGGGCGAATCCTCACCTGTCCGACCGGCATGCTGATATCATCGTAAATAATCACGATTTCATCCGTTGTCAGCTTGTAATAATCCATGAGCGCACGCACACTCTCTCCACTCAGATTCATATACGTCTGCGGCTGCACAAGCATAACCCTCTGCCCTTCAATCACACCTTTTCCAACAATTGCTTTTCCTTCTTTACTGCGAAGTGCAATTCCATATTTATCACTCAGATAGGTCACCATATCAAACCCAATATTATGCCTCGTCGCTGCATATTCCGTTCCCGGATTTCCAAGTCCAACAATTAAAAACATTTTTCTTCATCCTTTCCGTTTCCAACATGTAACGCCCGGCGGCATCTTAAGATACCCCCGGGTCATTTTTATTTTCTTAGATTCTGGTTGTATTTTCTTACATGTAATAGTGATAATATCCCGAATGTCCAAAAATATTATACACGCTTCCTGCTATCGCAAATCCGACAATTAAAAGGATTATCACAAGAACTACCGTAATTAAAAGCCAGCAAAAATAGGACCTTGCGTAGTTTCTCAAATTAATACGATTTGTACCACCAACGGCAAATACAATTGCAAAAATAAATCCAATAATCGGAATGCTGAACAGTAACGTATATAAGAAATAACTCCATGCGCCAAGCGGTGTGTAATCAAACCGCGGGTCGTAATTCCGGATTGGAATGTTATTTGGCTGCGGTGGCGTCTGATATGCCTGTCCAAACTGATTGTTCGGTTGCGGCGTCGGGTCCGATTGCGACTGTGATGCTGTCGTTTCCTCCACATTCACATTCTCAGTTTCAATTTTCTTTACAGGCGTGCCACATTCCGGACAAAATAAAGCCCCCTCATTTAATGGTTTCCCACAATTTCCACAAAACATGGTTTATCCTCCTTATTTCCTTCATCTTACTTGTGGTTTTTATTGTAACATATCCGGCTTGTTTTGCAAACACGGAAAAGAACATTGAGGGAAAAAGAATTATTGAGTTTATACAATGCTCTGAACATGTCTCATTACGAGAATCCAGATGATTTAGAAATTATTACTTTAGACAATGCTTTAATTCATCCAGTGAAACCTGATAATGTGTAATCTTTGCGCTTTTCTTCTTTACAAGAACAGCAACCTTTATATCCAGATACTTCTCCGTATAGGAATTGCCCGGTATAAATTCTTTGCCTATCTTTTCTGCATAATTTTCATTATAAACGGTTTCTTCTTTTGTCTTCACTCCGTTTTCTTTGGCAAATTGAATCCGTTTTTGCTCCGGCAGTTCATTCCATTTTTTCATGATTTTATGCATTTGTGTAACCTGCGTATCACGCGTGTCCCCGCTCTGCGTTTCCCCCTGCGCCATTTTGAATGCTTCCTGTGCTTTATCTTCATTTGCCTTTGTCTTATCCAATGACACTTCAAATAAAACACTGACACCTTTGTACTTCGGATTTGCCGAAATCTCTCCTGTCTTTTTATCGTAACAGAAATTTTCAGCACCCGGTGTCTGGTCACTCACACCTAAATAAATACCATAATTTGCAAAAATATCGAGATTATCACACTCATAAATATAATAGCGGATACCATCAATTAACTGGCTCTCCGAACTTCCGCCCATGACAAAAAGATTATACTGCCACGGTGCCTTTCCCTTTACAAAAGGCGATGCAATCATCCGTTCATCCTTTTCCTTTGTATTTTCTACTGCCACAACATAATACGATTTTTCCTTCGACACACCGGAATTAATCTCCTCGTCAAGCAATTTCTTTCCGCTCACTTTTCCGAGATAACTAATTTTGTAGTCACTTGATTTTTTCGTTACGACCTGCTCCGATAATCCGGCAAATTCCTTTGCCAGTTTATCATTTCCCATCTGCTCTGCTGCCTCATTTGCCGTGAGCAAATGAACCGCTGCATAGGCCGTCGTTCCACCAACAAGCAGGCACAACGCAATGACCGCTGCTTTCATAAAATGACTGCCGGCAAAATTTCTCCGGCGTTTCTGTAAAATTGCTCGATAAATCTTCTCTTTATCTTCTTTCGAGCACTCCATTTTCTGATAAATATCTTTAATCTCCATTTCTATTCCTCCCTGGTCTGATATACACTGCCTCGATTAACTCCGACAGCATTTCCTTCATTCAATTCCTGTTTCAATAATTTCTTTGCTTTCTGCAAATACGTTCGTATCGTAGATTCCGGCTTTTTCAATAATTTTGCAATCTGCACACTATTGCAGCCCTCGTAATAATAAAGATACACAACGGTTTTGTATTTCACCGGGAGATTTAACACAAGTTCAAGCATTTCAATTTCATATTCATCATAACGCCCTTTTGTCTCCTCATTTTCCTGCCAGCTTCGATTTTTCCGCCACCAATGTTTCAAAATATTTTTGCAGACATTTCCTGCTGTGACAAGAAGCCACCCTTTTACATGTTCTTCCTCTTTCACGCGCTCCATTGCCTGATAAAAGCGGCAAAAAGTTTCCTGCACGGCATCCTCCGTATCCATCTTATTTTTCATATACGAAAAGCAAAGCCGGTACACATCCTGCATATAAGAATCGTATACCTTTTGAAATCTCGCTTCCTTATCGACGTCGTATAAAGAATGTTCCACTTTCATCCCTCCTTTCACTTAATATACAATTGGCAATGGATTTGCGTCGAGTTTTTTTCTTATTTTTTATGCTTAAACTAATTCTGATTTTTCGGAACCGCCAGAAGCGTAAGCGCAAATGGCAGAATTGCGCAGAAAAACAAACCGATTAGTGCCACCAGATAGTGACGGAAGAAAATAAATAAAACAACATATAAAATTAACAGGAAACACTGCAGCGCAAGAAGCAGTGTTTTTACCTGCCTGTATTTTTTCTCATCCAGATTTTTTTCCAGTTCAAAACCATTCATTAAGGTTCCTTTTTCCTGACTTGTTACCGCCGTATGAACTGCACTTATAATAAGTGCCAGTGTACCAATCACATAAATTGCTATTGCTCCATGCCATTCCATACAAACACCCCCGTTATTTAAAATAAAATCCGGCAATTAAATTTTCTGTATCCAGAGAAATCGTATACACAATCTGACGCTTGCCATAGTCTACAGCCACTTGATAAACCTTCAAATCCTGTCCTGCCTGAGTGGTTTGTGTCACACTTAATAACTTCTCATTTTCTGCTTTTTCAATCATCTGTGATGAAGCTATTTTTTGTGCATCTTCCCAATTTTCCTTAGAAAATGCCGCCTGCATTTTCGCATCACACCGAGCGATAAATTTTTCATATGCGCCATCCGAAAAATCGGTAATTACCTCTCGTACAACATCAGGAATTTTCTCGATTTTCTGAGTTTCAACATTCTTTGTCAACTGCTGCCCGCTGTTTTTTTCGTGCGAGTGTGCAAACCAAACACCTGCCGCCACACAAGCAAATAAAACAAGCACTGCCACGCTGCCAATCAGGATTCTTTTCCCTTTTTGTATGCTCCGTCCATCTTCATTAAATTCACTAACAAACTGCTCCGGTGTTCCCCACTCCTGCCTTATCTCCTCCCAGCTCTTTCCGCCTTCTTTCGCACTCGCAATGTCTGACTCAAGCTGTCGCAGTATCTCTCGTTTTTTGTCCGCTTTACAATGCAGGAGCCGCTTTATCTGTCGTAAAAATTGTTGTTCTGTCATTTGCCGTTCCCCCTTAATAATTCATCCACTTTCTTTTCAAACAAAGTCCAATGCTCCTTTTGAAACAAAAGTCTCTCTCTCCCCTTCTTTGTTATTTCATAATATTTCTTGGGTGCCTTGCCATCTTTCGGCTCAGACCAGCTGCTTTTTGCAAAATCATTGTCCTCCAAGCGGTACAAAATGGGATACAGCGTTCCTTCTTTTAAAGCGAAAAAATCCTCGCTCGCCGCTTTCAAGGTTTGTATCATCTCATACCCATACATACTCTTTTTTGCCAAAAGTTCAAGAACCAGCATCTCTAATACACCCTTTTTTAACTGTTGTTCAAAACTCGCCGTATGCCCTCACCTCTTAACTATTTAGTATTACTAAATACATTGTATCGCTTAGGTTTAGTTCTGTCAACTTTGAAAATAAGCTTCCAGTATGAATGCAACAACTTTTACCCTTGTAAATGCTTTTCATATTTTCCAACCACAGACATCCCATCTTTTACAATTACAAATGCATGCTCATCCACTTCTTTTAATTCCCGCTTTAAATGAGCACATTCATATTTGGACAAAACAACAATAACCATGTATGTATTTTCTTCGGTATAACCGCCTTTTGCTTCCCACCAAGTCGCATCACGGTGATACTCATTGACAATGTAATCAATAATCTTCAAAGGCTTCTTTTTGGTAAATATAACCACTTCCGTGTTAATATTCTGCGTATGAGCCCGATCCGTCATCAACATACTTACTGCCGAATATATAATGCTATATACTGCCGTAGGAAGTCCGAACAATACTGCACAAACAATATAAATAACTGCATTTACCGACAGTGACACTTTGCCAACACTAAATCCTTTAAACCGTTTGGTAAAAATCATACCAACAATATCCAAACCACCGCTTGATCCACCGGATTGCAATGCTATCCCAATTCCTGTTCCTCCAAAAATTCCACCAATTATGCTTGCAGTAAGGGAATCCCTTACAATTGGTATCGCCGGTATCGGAATCAAACTAAGAAACAATGTTTGACTCACCACACAAACCAATGTCCGAAAGAAAAATTTCTTACCGACAAATACATAGGCAAGTACAAACAATGGAATATTCAAAAGCATGTTAATAATACCCGCAATATCCGTTGTCCCGGATGCCAAATGAAAATAACGCACCAATACCGTACGAATCACCTGACTAATTCCCAAAACACCACCATTATAAAGATTTGCCGGTACGATAAAAAGATTAATACCCGCTGAAAAAACTAACATACCAACCACTGCAACCACATTTCGCTGCCAAAATTCCCGCTTTGTATTCATATCATCGCCTCTTTTCTCAAAATGTATGTTTTGCGCCGCATTTCTTTCTCTTATTTTAACAAATTCTTTCTTTTTTTGCTAGTTATGAACTTATAACCTTGAATAAATATGGTGGGTGTAATTGCCAATCCCAGAATAGTTGCATACTCTATTCCACTTAATGGAGTCACCTCAAAAAGTGTCTGCAATCCCGGCAGAAAAAGCACTGCAGCAAGTAGTAATGTTCCCGCTGCAAAAGCACCGATGCTCCATAGATTTGTAGAAAATTTCAAATCTACCAGCAAACGCTCGCTCCGACAGGTAAAGCCGTGAAATAACCGTGCCAACGTTAGGGTAGCAAATGCCATTGTAGCCCCCATTGCATCGCTCCTATTCACCCCTATACAAAAAGCTGCCATTGTTGCTGCTGCAATAAGCGCACCATAGCCAAAGAGATGGCTCACAAATTTTCCTGTAAGAATACCTTCCTCCGGGTTTCTCGGCTTTTGCTTTAATAGTTCGGGATCCGATGGCTCCATTCCAATGGCAAGTGCCGGCAGCGAATCTGTCAACAAATTTATAAAAAGAAGATGAACCGGTTTGAAGGGTGATGGGAGTGCCGCTACCGAGCAAACAAGTACCGCAATAATTGCAGCCATGTTTCCGGAAAGCAGAAACTGTATTGCATTTTTTATATTGCGATACACGTTTCTTCCATTCAGCACAGCTTTAATGATGGTAGCAAAATTATCATCTGCTAAAATCATAGAGGAGGCATCTTTTGACACTTCTGTTCCTGTAATTCCCATTGCCACGCCAATATCTGCTTTCTTTAGTGCCGGTGCATCATTTACTCCATCTCCTGTCATAGCTACAATGCGGCCTTTCTTTTGCCAGTTTCTCACAATTCGTATTTTGTTTTCCGGTGAAACCCTTGCATAAACAGAAATTTCTTCCAAAAGCCCATCTAATTCTTCGTCACTCATAGCATCTAATTCCTGTCCCGTCACCGCCAAATCATCTTTTTGGAAAATGCCCAGCTTTTTTGCAATTGCCTCTGCTGTTACTTTATGATCTCCGGTAATCATAACTGTGCGAATTCCAGCCTGTCTGGCTGTCTGTACAGCATCCACTGCTTCCTCTCTCGGTGGATCAATCATTGCTGCCAAACCGACAAAGATAAATCCATTTTCCTCCTCCAACGTCAGTTTCTTGCCCTCATTAACCTCTTTATATGCAAAAGCAAGTACTCGGAGACCATTTTCAGAAAACTTCTGATTCTGTTGCAAAATTTTCTCTTTCATCTTGTCAGTCATATCACGATTTCCACCAATCTCGGCACATTTTACGCATCGTTCCAGTAAAACATCCACTGCACCTTTCGTTAGTATCATCGTTATACCATGCAGGCGGTATTTGGTGCTCATAAGCTTACGTTCTGAGTCAAAAGCAAGTTCTTCCATTCTTGGTATCATTTCACGAATGACCTCTTCCGAAATTCCAGCCTTTGTCAATCCGGCTTTTTGTGCCATTGTCAAAAGACAGCTCTCTGTGGGATCTCCAATTTCCTTTTTCATTTGAACGGAGGCGTCATTATTCAAAATCGCGTTGTACAAAAAAATTCTGTGAAGCGGTTCCGTTAGCTTAAGGCTCTCTGGCTTAACAACAGTATGATTAATATATATATCTGTTACCGTCATTTTGTTTTGTGTCAGCGTTCCTGTCTTATCCGAACAGATTACCGACACACACCCGAGGCTTTCCACCGCTTTTAATTCCTTAATAATGGCATTCTCCTCTGCCATTTTCCTTGTTCCCATGGCTTGCACAATCGTAACAATAGAACTAAGCGCCTCCGGAATTGCCGCCACAGCAAGAGCCACAGCAAACATTAATGAATCCAGTATTGGCTGTTTCTGACAAATTCTCAGCACAAACACTATTGTGGAAATAATCATGATTACAATAGCAAGCTTTTTCCCAAAATCATCTAAACTTTCCTGCAAAGGTGTTTTCCTCTCTTGCGTGGCATTCATGAGTTCCGCAATCTTTCCCATCTCCGTCTTCATTCCTGTCGCCGTTACTAACACCACCGCACGTCCCTGCGCAACCAATGTACCGGAATATACCATGTTGATTCGGTCTGCCAATGCCGCCTCTTCCTCAATAGCATCTTCTGATTTATCCACATTTGTGGATTCCCCGGTAAGAGAACTTTCATTAACCTGAAGCGAATAATTATCCAAAATGCGTCCATCTGCTGCAATCATGTCCCCTGCTTCCAAAAGAAGAATATCCCCTGGTACAATCTCTTTAGAAAAGATTTTCATTTTTTTACCATCACGAAGTACTTTTGCATGTGGTGATGAAAGTGCCTTGAGAGAATCAAGTGATTTTTCTGCCTTGAGATATTGAACCGTTCCAAGCACAGCATTCATCACAATAACAACAAAGATTACAACCGTACTCTCCACATTTCCTGATAACATCGACACAACTGCGGCAATCATTAAAATAATAACCAGCAAATCCTGAAACTGCTCCGCAAAAATGCGCACCGGACTTTTTTTCTTTGTTGCTTGTAACTGATTTTCCCCTATTTTCTGCCTTATCTCCTGCACCCTGCTTTCTGTCAGACCTTTCTCCGAGACATGTTGGTTTTGGAGTATTTCTTCCCTGGTCATCCGGTAAATTTCTTTCATCTTTTCTTTCCTTTCTCTGATTAATAACAATTTCAAAGTTCGCAGCCCGCCTCAATAAAAAAAGACTTTTTGTGCATGCAAAACACATGCACAAAAAGTCTTGTTCAACAAATCTAATTTGTTCCGTAAATTCCGGATTCTTTCAAATCGTACTGACGAAATCTACACCTCACCTTTTGGCGCGGAACTACTCCCTCTTTGCGGGTTGTTCTTATCTTATCACATATTCTTTTCCTTGTAAACAGTTGCAATGAATCCCTACATCAATTCTTTTCCATCCGCAAAAGCATTTCCTACAATTTCTGTAACTTTCACATACTTATTATTAAAAGGGTCAAATGAAATCGGCTCAACTTTTGCAACGTCAACCTCACCGTCCGGTGTAAGAGCACTTTCATCCACGCTGACATTTACAATCTCGCCTACCATGTGACCGCTTTTCTCGTCATAGCTGACAAGCTTACATTCTACACAAACAGCCAGTTCGTTAATAACAGGGGCATCAACAAACTCAGCCTTGCTTACCGTGAAGCCTGCCTTTGCCAGTTTATCTAGTGTGTCATTTGCAGAAGCAAGTCCTACATAATCACATTCTTTCACGTGTGCAGCATCTGCCATGCTGATGGTAAACGCCTTCTTTTTCAAAATATTTTCCGTTGATTTGTGACGGGCACTAATACACATGGTTACTTCAGAGCCACCACTAATACCGCCCCAGGCAGCATTCATAGCATCCGGTGTACCGTCTTCTCCGTAACTTGCCAGAATAAATACCGGCTGTGGATACGTGTAAGGTTTTGCTCCAAAATTTTTTCTCATAACAGTTCCTTCCTTTCTTAAGATATTTATTGATTGAAATTCCATAGCAATTTATGGAATGACAACTCATTCTTATTCATACCACACACAGCGGACAGCATATACTTTACTGCCATAATCTGACAGTTTTGTAAGCTTATTCTCCAGTGGGTCCATACAAATATACTCTCCATCTTTTGTCCCCACAATTAAAATAAAATGGTGATAGCTTGTGAGTGTCTGCCTATGAACCTTCACAATCGGATAATGATTTTGCTTCAGGCACTCATCTATATGAGCAGCCGAAACATCCGAATAAACCTTCGTGTGAAATCCATTGATGGCATCAAGCAGCCCCCATTGAAGATTTCCCTCGCCGTCATATACCTGATTATCTGATAATAACTGATTCAATTCACCGGGCGTCAATGCATTGTCGCTCGCTGATATCGCCGTGGCAATACTTGTAATAATACAGCCGGACGATTCCATATCAAACTTAGACTCTCCTAACTTATCGTCTTTCCACCGGTCATCATCCTGACGGTATGCTTTCAATTTTTCATTCACTGGATAGGTACTGTCGCAGCGAACCTCAACACCGCCTCTGTTTTTCATATACTGCCATGCCAAAAGTGCACCGGCAGCCACCACAATTACAAGTATCACAATTGCAATAATTCTCTTTTTCATCTTAGTTTCTCCTCCCAGACTTTTTCATAACCTCACATAAAAAGGGAGAAAAACCAAATGTCTTTCCCCCTTGAAAGTGTCAATCTTATTTCTTATAAACCTTTGGAACGGTTGTATGCAGCACAAATCATATTTGAGTTTTTAATCAAAATGTGCATTGCAAAAAACTGTCCGATACCACACAGAAAAGCGCCAAAAATGCACCACATCAATACGGTCGTACCGTTTTCCTGGAAATTTAAATTGTAACGAACGGCGTTTGCCGCTAAACGATTTCCCAATTTGTAGTACCAGTAATAGGCATAAATACCGCAGGTAATGAATGACAGTAAAATAAATGCAACAAGTCCTGAAGTCTGCTCACCATCTCCCTCGCAGGCAATATTAACTTCCTCAGCCAATTTGTAAATGAAGTAATAACCGTATATGCCACAGGTAACCAGTGAAAGTAAAATGTATGTAACAAGCGAGCGGTCTTCTTTTAATCTGCCGCCGGAATATGGTGGAGGTGTACTTCCCGTTCCCCCTTGGAAATTCTGCTTCACATCTTCAAAAGCATTTCCTAATTCCTGTTCACTTTTGTTAAACACATCCTCTGCTGCCTGTTTTACCTTTTCTCCTGTTGAACACGGTTTACCACAAGACGGACAGAATTTTGTTCCATCCGGGACTTGTGCACCGCAATTTGCACAAAACATATGTCTCCTCCTTTAGCTTAAAATTTTTTGAATGAGTAAAACCATACATCCCTTTGCCGGTTCAAACACAACCACCTGATGGTCCCCCCATATCATTCTATACAAATAAACAATAACATATAACGCTATCATTGTAAATATAAAACCTTTGTAAAACACTGGTTTTATGCGCTTTTTCAATAAAATGACAAGTAATATAACCGGTGGCGTAAAAAATAAGGGATGAAAATAAAATGCCCGTGCAAACTCCAGATGAAAAACTGCTATCCATGCTCTGGACATGCCACACCCTGCACACGAAATCCCGGTCAGAAATTTAATCGGGCACGTGATGCCAAAGCCCTCTAAAACTAAGTATAACAACACAACCGCCGCAATTGCTGAAATAATCTGAAACCGGTTTCCTTTCTTCTCCAACTCGCAACTCCTTCCTAATGCTTTCCTCCTGATATTTTGTCATAATATCTGCGTTTGTCTTCATACATCCTTTTATCCGCTTCTCGCAGCAGATTTTCAAATGGCTCTTTCGCATTCTTCCGGTAAGCAAATCCATACGCCATACTAACTTCCTTCAATTCAAGATATACAAGCATTTTATCAATTTTTTCATTCACTGCATTTAAATCCACATCAAACAGCACAATCACAAACTCATCACCGCCCACGCGGTACACATTCTCATTGCCAAAGCAGGCAAACAAAACTTCTGCCGCATCACACAAATATTTATCTCCTGCCTCGTGCCCTTTCGTGTCATTTTTCTTTTTCAGTCCATTCAAATCACACATAATGAGGGCAATCGACTGATTTTTGGCAAAGTCTCCATCATAGGCAAACGACAGTGCTTTTCGGCTCCGGCAGCCGGTAAGCTGGTCACGCAGCGCATTTTCCTCAACTTCTCTGGCATAATTTCGGATACGAATCATCATGGAAATGACAAACTCCATCATATTTATCATAGTAGAAATATTGTCCATCAATTCCACCGGCGGATTATCCACTCCATAAAAACCAATGTATTTACCATTAACTTCAATTGGCCCTGTCACCAAAGTCCGAATTCCCTGTGGTTTCAAAATATGATACAGTGACTCACTCACTTTCCGATACTCCTCTATATCATGTATCATAATGTTGTGTGATTTTTCATACTCTAAAAACCACGCATCCAGCATTCCCTCATAAGGCACCCGCTGTAAATTATCAATTTGCTCGGATACACCTTCTCTACACCACTCGTAGGTATTTCGAAATGTACCATCTAAATTATCTTCAAAAATATATGCCCGGTCAGAATCCAGATTTTCACAAATATACTTTAAAATCTGCTGTATAATATAATCCGGTGACTCCGCCGATGATGCATATCGTATCATATCTGTGATAAATTTTTCGTAATTCCTTTTCATTCCAGCACTTCCTATCTTTTGTATTTATAAATCAGTTCCCGTATCTAAAACGGCCTCCATTTCATCAATATGCTCCAAGAACAAATCATCAATTTCCGCATCAAAATGTGTTCCCCGGCTTTCCTTCATAATCGCCATCGCTTTTTCCTTGGAAAATCCATCTTTATAGTGGCGTTTGGAACGCAGCGCATCATATACATCTGCCACCGCCATAATTCGTGCAGAAAGCGGTATCTCCTCACCGCGAATTCCACACGGATAGCCGCTGCCATCATATTTCTCATGGTGGTACAGTGCCATATCATGTGCAATCTGATAATAAGCATCGGATTCCATTCCCTGAATTGTATTTTCTAATATTTTGGCTCCTTCCGCCGGATGCGTCTTCATAATAGCAAATTCTTCATCCGTAAGTTTTCCTTCCTTCTGCAAAATACGGTCCGGAATCGCAATCTTTCCAATATCGTGCAGACGTGCGGCTGCCGCCGTCATCTCTGCATATTCATCCGTAATTTTATCGGCAAATCTCGCATCTTTTTTCATCACATTGACAAGTACCGTCACTAAATTTCCAGTATTTTTAATATGAAGTCCGGTAATTCCATCCCTCGCCTCAATCATCGCTGCAAAACTAGCAATGATATCACGCTGAATTTTGACTACCTCTTTGGTCTTAACATCCAAGTCATGCTGCAAACGCTCCGTATAATAATAGCTGTCCGTAATTTCTGTAATGACAATCATTCGCCCATAATATTTATCATCGCGGTAAATACCATGCTTGGATACTTCATATACACATTTTTCACTATTTTTGTGTTCTAGAAGTGAACATTCATCTAAAAATAAATTTTCTGACTTCGCAGCAAGATCTTCTAAATATTGTAACCCCTCACTCCGCTCTTTCTGCAGCTTTTCCAATATCTTTTCTGCCTCCGGGTTCGTGTAAACCAACCCGCCATAAATATTGAGAACAATTAAGCCATTGGACATATACTCCACCGCTTCCTGTTGTGCCAGACGCAGCGTGTCAAATAACTTATACTTGCGAATGAGCCGCTGAAACAAAAACACTGCCACCAGATACGCCAATGTTGTCGAATCATATCCGTCTGTCAGTTTAAACAAAAACAATACCAGACAAAGGAACGTAAGCAGCACCATAACAAGCAGTACCGTTACCTGCTTGCGCATAATTTCTGATTTGTCTTTCCGATATTTCTGAACGCACACGTAAAAGGTAGAAAAAACGAAATATAGTACAAGAATAATATACAAGTTGTAAAACAATCCATGTCCCAGTACCAAATGCGGAAAAAGTCCCTCTTTTGTATAAGAAATGGATGAATAAAAAAGCGAATGATGTTCATTGGTAAATACCAATGCCGCCACAAACACGCTTATGCCAAAAAATAAATTTACCTTTTTTTTACTAAGTTTTACCCCGCAATACTCCATTACAAAGAGGTACATAATAAATATAATGAACGGTTTTCCTAAATATGTAAATTTCAAAGACTGCATTGCCAGTTCTTTGGTCGCCGCCTGCATTTCCAGCGTATACCCGGCAATATTAAATACCGTCGCATATAAAAGCATCACAAGAAGCGTCTGAATCCGCGAACTGTGCTGTCTGCTTACATATAAAATTTCAAAAAACAGTGCTGCCATTCCCACATACTGAATTACCAGTAAAATCCAATACATAAAACCCCCTCTTTCCTGCACCAGTTTTATCTATCGTTTTCCCTCTTTTGAAATAGAAATCCCGGTGCTGTTTTTCCAATTATCAAAATAACAATTACTCCGATGATAATGTTTGGCAGCATGTAAGAACCATTGTAGATAAAACTATAGTAAGCAACGCTCCAGCCCTCCGGTGCATAACTTCCCCACAAAAGCCATCCGGATAAAAAGCTGCACAGAAAGCGCAGTGCTCCGCATATCGCCGTTCCAACTGCCGCACCTATAAGCTTATTCTTAAATAGCGGAAGAAAAAGCCCTGCCAGTCCAAGTACCGTAAAGGCAAAAAGATAATCTAACAGTACACATCCAATCATCGCAGGAATCGTAGCGCAGTACATTACATTATATTCATAATAATTCCTCTTTTCCGCGTACACGCAACTTAATAACTTTATTCTAACAAGCATGAGAAAAAATGGCAAGTTTTGCCTTTTCTATAGTCTGCGGTAATTTTCAAGAAGTTTACGCAAATCACTGATTTCTTCCAATAAGTGTTTCCCGATATCCGTATCCTTTACAAACATACGCTGCAAATCTTTTTCGATAATCTCAGAAGAGGATTCAATATCCGTATTATTCATCAAGGCGTCTTCCACTGAAGTAAATGGGGTATGCGCTTTCAGCCTTAACCCATGCGAATTAAAAATCAAGGTATAGCCGGCAATCCCTGTCGCTTTATTCATGGAGCGGCAGAAACCGCCATCAATTACAAACAGCCTTCCTTTTGCCCTGACCGGATTTTCCCCTTCAATGGCATGGACCGGTGTATGTCCATTGATGATATGGGAATCGTCATCATAAAGCCCAAATTCATGAAGAATCTGGCAGCAAAAACTTTCATCATAATACTTGCTGTAATAAGGATTTGACTCCTCCGTCCACAAACTTTCTTTGTCCACGTATTCACGCTCAAAAGTCTTAAGTTTTCTTCCACACAAAGGCGACTTTTCTCCGCCCCACAAAAACCACATGAAATCAATATCATCTTTGTCCGGGTTGTCCAAATAAGCGGCTCTTGCTTTTTCCTCGCACTTATCCAACAACGCTTTTCCATGATAATATTTTCCATCAATGCACAATTTATCAAAAGCTCCGTTTTTATCAACCGGAACACACCCGTGATAAATTAAATTTCCGTTGTATACATTGTACATACTTCCTTTTTCATACAGAAAACGAATATGTTTTTGCAGACGCTGGCTCGACACAAAATTCCGGTGCAGCTTCCGCAAAATTTCCGTTTCTTCCTCTGTTAATTCATAAGGATTTTCTAAATCTACGGTTGGAAACGCATTGGTATTCATAGTGACCCATTCGCCCTCAATCATAACCTTATTTTTTGTATCATCCATTTGCCCCAATAACAGCCTGTCACTCATCTCATATTCCGGATGTGCCTTTATTAACTGCCCTTCCAGCTTAAAAAGGATAACGGTAACCGCTGCTAATGCTGCCTTTATGCCATCCTCAATTCCATACGTTTTCATACCAAAAAGAATCAGCTGCCTTAAGCTGATCCCATAGGCATTTTCTAAAATTTCGACATTATCATATTTGAGGTTATTACGAATCACACTGCATATGCACGCATCATTTCCGCAGGCAGCACCCATCCATAAGATATCATGATTTCCCCACTCAATATCCAGTGAATGATAATCATACAATAAATCCAGTATTTTGTCCGCACTCCCGCCTCGGTCAAAAATATCTCCGACAATGTGAAGGTGGTCAACAGCCAGTCGCTTAATCAACTGCGACAGTGCAATAATAAATTCATCTGCATCCTCCAGCTCAATAATCGTCTGTAATATCTGCTTATGATACCGAATCTGGTTTGCATCTTCATCTTCCTGCGCATGCAGCAGCTCGTCAATAATATAAGCATAGTCCTCCGGCAGTGCCTTCCTCACTTTTGACCTTGTATACTTCGACGACAATAACTTGGCAACCATAATTAAATGATTCAATGTCATGGCATACCAGTTGCCATCAATTCTGTTCGTTTCCCCGAGCAGCGTCATTTTTTCTCTCGGATAATAAATCAGCGTACACAGTTCCTGTCTGTCAAACTCCGATAAGGTATCTTTAAAAATCAAGTCCACTTTTTCTTTGATTACTCCGGAACAGTTATTCATAATATGCAAAAATGCTTCATATTCACCATGAATATCACTTAAGAAAAACTCCGTCCCTTTCGGCAGGTTTGTAATGGCCGTTAAATTTACGATTTCCCGGATTACCGCCTGACTTGATGAATAGTTTTGTTTTAATAGTTTTAAATATTTTGTGTTTTCCTTTCCGTTATACACATGCTCCATCAATCTATTTCCTCGTCTTTCAAATAAATTCCCCAATTGATTATATCATAACAGAAGATGTTATTTTTATGCAAGGAAAAAGAACGTTTGTCACAACCCCATCATTCCAACCTCCGCCACATCCACACCATAACCACAACGCCCACAAACCCAACACCACTACTCAAAAGCATAAGATTTCTCAAGCCAAGCGCATCTTTAATCAAACCACACGAGATACTTCCTGCCATCTCCCCAAGCCCCATCCCGGCGAGGTTAATGAGGGAAGCACCTTTTACGGCATCCGCCTGCGGCAGATAGTCCATGACAAAATACACCGTGCCGACATAATAAATACTGAGCCCTAACAGTTCCAGTGCCTGCGACAAAATGACAAGTGTTACGCTGCCGGAAAATGTCGTTGCCGTGGCGCGAAGGAAGCAAAAGAATGCACAGACTACCATCAGTTTATCAATCGAAACTCGACCGCGAATCCGATAAAAGACAAGTGCCACCGGAATTTCCGCCATTGCAAGCACGAACTGAGCCATCCCATAGTCCGCATGATTTCCTCCCATACCCTCAATCCAGTCAATAAGAAATGTACTGTTCATATTATAAGCAGCAAAGACAAACACAAGTCCAAGCAAAAATAATGAATATTTAGGAAAATGTTTCAGCAGATAAAAACACGAATGGACTTCTCCTGTTTCGCATTTCGTGTCTGAATTTTCGGAGGCTAAGTCTTCCGTTTTTTCTTCCTTTTTTCTTCCCTTTGAAAAATCGACAGCATCCATATTAAACGCAAAAAAAGCAAACAAAAAACTTACGACAATCTGGAAAATCAAAATCCGGTTTGCCCCAAACGCATCGGCAATCAAACCGACCACAACGCAGAAAACGGCCCAGCACAAAGAACCGCAGGCACGCGATATGGCGTAGTTCATTTTCACGCCGTGGTTCATGTACTGGATGGACAGCGAATCCACAAGCGGCGAAGCGCAGTGGATTGTCATGCCAAAAACAATTAGCGTGAGCATTGCCATCCACATCGTATGTCCGGTTAAATAAAATAAAAAAGAAAAAATAATATTTACAAAAGTCATGAGAATCAACATGCGCTGCAAGGGAACTTTTTCGGCGTGTTTATCCGCAAAACTTCCTAATACCATTTGAAAAATGAGCACTGCCAGATATTTGACAGCACTCAAAATTCCGATTTCTGTTCCGGAAAAATCTTTTGCCTCTAAAAGCGGTGTTGTAAACGCCATCGCTACAGCTGCGAGCGTCCAGTATCCTCCCTGCAAAAAACAGTATTTCACCGTAATTCTTCGATTCATACCAACCGCCCCCTTTGTTAATAAAGATACGGTTTTTCCCATAAATTCAATGTCGTTCCAATGCCCTTTTCTTTCGCCTTGCAGTAACACTCATACCCCCAGCCGACATCTAAAATCGGCATACCGCCGACACTGACCATAATAATTTCATCATCCGATTTGCGTCCTTTTTTTTCACCAAGCAAAATCTCACCAAGCTCTGTCACTTCTGAACGCTCAATTTTTCCATCGTCCACCATGTTGACATAATACATGCCGGGGATTCCTGATGAGAGACGCTTTCCATTTTCATCCCACTCCTCATAAATTTCTATGTACTCCTCATACATCGGGTAGTTATCCACAATTTTGCGGATATCTTTCACCATAAAATCATAATCGCTAAAATCCATTGTGCCGGAGGAAATAATCAAACAGCCGGGCTTAATCCATTCGGGCTTCAGCACCGGCCACCGGCGTTTTTCGACCGAAGTTGCCTCGCTGATGATATCTGCATCCTTTACCGCTTCTTCATCCGTACCGCACAAAACAATATGAGAAACCTGCGGATACTTTTCCTTAATAAAACGCTCCATTTCTTTCGCCGTTGCGGATGCCGCAGAACTTCCTTTAATCTTAATGGTATCAATGGAATCAAACTGGGACATATATGCCATCAGGCATGTTTTGTTCACAACGCCGGGTCCCAAAAGTGTCAGCACTTTTGGATTCTTTACCGACAAATGCTTGGCAACCACCCCCGGCACCGCACCGGTGCGCATGGCAGACAGCAAATTGGCTGACATATAGGCAAGCGGCTGTCCGGTCTCCACATCATTTAGTGTCGCCATCAAAATGGAACGCGGCAGTCCTTTCCTCACATTCCGCCCATTTGAGCCATAAAATTTTTCACCGGCTAAATGAAATCGTCCACCGAGATACGCCGGCATCGACATAAATCTTCGGTCACGCGAATCCTCTAGAGGGAAGCCTGGGATTTCTGATTCTTTTGGAAAAATCAATTGGATGCCATGCTCTCTCCGATTTTTTCCGCCCATCAAAACGTCGCCTTTTGCCAAAAGACAAAGTACTTCTTCCATCGTCTCCACACAATGTCCGGCATCCAAAACACCGGCATCTATCATATCTTTTTCATTTAAATATAAAAAATCAATTCTTGTATCTGACATAAACACCCTCCTTTTCCAGAAAACAGTTACATCATCGCATTAGCACGAACCTTTTTCACCTTATGTGCATGCAGCATCCAGTGAATGAGATAAGCCAAAAGCCCAAGCAGGCAAACGCCAAAAATAATCGTTGTCAGTGCATTGATTTCCGGCGAAATACCTTTCTTAATCATTGAGTACACCTTCATCGGCAGTGTCGTTGTCTCGGCATTGGCGAGGAAACTCGTTACAATCAGTTCATCCAGTACCAGAGAAAATGCCATAAATGCGCCGGACATAACACCCGGCATAATCGCCGGCAGTGTCACATGAAGGAAGGTGTACACACGGTCTGCACCAAGGTCCATGGACGCCTCTTCAATACTTGGGTCCATGCCGACAAGTCTTGCCTTTACCGTAATGTAAACATACGGAAGAACTAACGTTGTATTACCAATAATGATAGTACCGATACTTAATCCGATATTTGACAGGTTAAAGACAAGCAACAGTGCAACCGCAAGCACGATTTCCGGAATTACAATCGGAAAATAAATGGTATTCATAATCAATTTCTTTCCTTTAAACTTTGCATTGCGCAATCCGACCGCTCCGGTTGTTCCGACAACCAGACCAATCAAAGTGGAAATTACGGCAATCAAAAGTGTCGTACCAAGTACTTCCCAAATCCCAGAATCACTAAACAGTTTCACATAATATTTTGTTGTAAATCCCGACCACACCACATTGGCATGACTATCGTTAAACGAAAAAGCAATCATGACAAAAACCGGTGCGTAGATAAACAAAAACAATAGGACGACATATACTTTTCCGAGGATTGACATCACTCGTTTTTTCTTCTTTCTCTTTTCCATAGACTAAGCCCCCAAATCATCCAAATCTCCACCAAGTTTCGTGTAGATTAATACCATGAGCAAAATTATCGCTGCCAGAATTATCGATAATGCGGCACCAAACGGCCAGTTTCTCGCAATGGTAAACTGACGGTAAATCAAGTTACCAACCATCATCGAGGTACCGCCACCGAGCATATCCGTTACCATATAATATCCGATACAAGGGATAAATGTAAGAATTACTGCAGCAAAGATTCCCGGTGCCGTAAGCGGCAGAGTCACTTTGCAAAAGGTCTTAATCGGTCCCGCTCCCAAGTCCTTTGATGCCTCAATCAGACCCGGGTCAAGTTTTTCAATCGAGGAATACATAGGCAGTACCGCAAATGGCAGAAACATATAAATCATACCGACGATAACCGCAAAATTGTTATACAAAAGGTCAATCGGCTTTTTGATAATACCAAGTGACATAAGTACCGTATTGATGATACCGGAATTATTTAACATAACAACAAAACTATACAAAATAACCAGACCGCTGACCCACAAAGGAAGCATCAGAAGCACCGTCAGAACACCGGAAGTCTTTTTCTTCACGTGGGCAATCACGGTAGCTAGTGGATACCCAAGTAAAATCGTAAGAACGGTCGTCCACACGGCAATCAAAAGCGACTGTTTCACAACCGTTACATAAACCGGTTTAAAAATTTCTGCGTAGTTATCCAGTGTAAATTTATACACGATTTTTCCAAGCGGTCCCTTCGTCATAAAACTCATGAACAAAAGCATTCCGACCGGCACAAGCACAAACAGAACCGACCAAATTGTAACAGGCGCACACATTATAATAGAAGATAGTCTCGCCTTAAACGATTTTTTGTCTTTGTGTTTTGCAACCTGCGTTCCTTCTTTATTCTTCTTCATCCTCATCGCCTCCTTCAATATCACGGGAAGCATCCGTATCTACCAGATTTTTCTCCGGCAGTACAATTCCCTTTTCCAGATGCCAGTACAGATAAATCATCTCTCCCTCTTTTGGAAGGTCATCCATCGAAAATCGATTAATTTTTACTTCCGTTCCATCATTAAGTAAAACAATGGTTTTAATCAGGTTTCCGACATAAATATGTTCTTTCACCACCCCTTTGATATGAAATCCTTCTACCCGCTCTCTCGAATACAGCATATTTTCCGGACGAACCGATACCGAAACGGCAGTTCCTGCTGCCAGTTCACCGGTAAAACCGGATGCCTGCGCCTTTCCGACTTCCGTACCTACGGTTACGGTATCGCCATCCTGACTGATTACAACAGCATCAAAGATATTGGATTCGCCGATAAATCCGGCAACAAACCTTGTCTTTGGATGTTCATAAATATCAAATGCTGTATCCACCTGTTCCAAAACACCCTGATTGATAATCGCAATGCGGTCACTCATCGTAAGCGCCTCTTCCTGATCATGCGTTACATAAACAAAGGTAATACCAAGCTTTCTCTGCAAACGCTTTAACTCAATCTGCATCTGCTTTCTCAATTTCAAATCAAGTGCGCCAAGCGGCTCATCCAAAAGCAATACTTTCGGGCGGTTAATCAGTGCCCTTGCAATTGCCACACGCTGCTTCTGTCCACCGGACATCTGAGTGATGCGCCGCTTGCCAAAACCTTCAAGCTGGACAAGCTTAAGCATTTCCGTTACCCTCTCTTTAATTTCAGCTTTCGGAACTTTTTTCACCTTAAGTCCATACGCTACATTGTCAAAAACATTCATATTCGGAAATAACGCATAATTCTGAAATACCGTGTTGACATCGCGCTGATACGGCTCTTTTTTCTCTACGCTCTCCCCCTGGACTTTAATCACACCGGAAGTCGGCAGTTCAAAACCGGAAATCATACGCAGTGTCGTTGTCTTTCCACATCCGGATGGTCCTAACAGTGTCAGAAATTCCCCTTCGGCAATATTGATATTCATGTTCTTTACCACATGATTGGTTCCATACCATTTTTCTACATTTACAAGAGATACAATAGGTTTACTCATAGTTCCCTCCATTCCGACTGTTTCTAAGAACGGTCTACATCAGTGCGTCATCGCCTCGTTCATTGGTACGAATACGCATCGCATCTAAAACTTCCGTAACGAATACTTTACCATCACCATTTTTACCGGTTCCAATCGCTGTAGCAATATCCGCTAAAATTTCCTCAATCTGGTCATCCTCCACAACGACGAAAACCATGATTTTCGGAAGCAGGTTGATATCATCGCCGGTGAAATTCATCTCCGGCAGATATCCTTTCTGACGTCCACATCCCATAACGGATAAACACGTCATACCCTGACAATTGTGAGTGGCAAATATTTCTTTCAAACCGACCAATTTTTCCGGTCTTGTAATTACTTCAATCTTTTTCATGGTATCATCCTCCTATTCTGCTGCATTTCCCATCAATTCCGTGTAGTAAGTATCCATTAAGTTAATCTGTTCATCACTTACGGCAATGCTCCAGGAAATCGGGAATAACTCTTCCTCTTTTTTCAATGCCGGACTTTCATAAAAATCTTTGTCAAGATGAGGTGCTAACAAGTCCTGTTTTAAGTTTGGCACACCGCCATACTCGGCATTGCTCTTTGCATTTTCTTCCGGTCGAAGTAAAAAATCAATTAATTCGGTTGCTTCACTCTGTTTTTCTGACGCTGCCGGAATCGCCCAATACTGCTGGAACCGCTCGCATCCTTCTTTCAAGGCAACCGCATCGAATTTATCCCAGTTATCTTTGGAGTCTACACAAAGTGTTGTATAATCCCAGCAGAACGCTACCGGACACTCACCATTTTCAAGCTGCGATACGGCACTCTCACCAACAAACGCTTTTACATTTGCCTTAATCTGTGTCAAAAGTTCATTGGCTTTTTTCATCTCTTCTTCGTTTGTCGAATCCGGCTTAAATCCACAGGCTGCTAACGCTTCACCGTAAAGGGAAATCGTTGAATTGACCATCGCAATTTTTCCTTTCAGTTTTGGATTAGCCAAATCCTTAAACGAGGTAATTTTGATTGGACAGGTCTCTTTGTTATAAACAATCGTTGTATAACTGCATCCCATATTTGGAATTGTATATTTTTCTTCGGTATCTCCAATTGGGCCCTCTTTCAAAAAACTCTCCTGAATATTTTTCACATTTTTGACCTTACTCTTATCAATTGGGGCTAACAATTCACCATCCAAAAAGGATTTTACATAAGCACCCTCTAAGTCAATCAAATCGTAATCGGCGCTTCCTTCAATCATCTTCGCTAACAAAGTATCCGTATTGTCGATGTAACTGATATTGACTTTAATTCCGGTCTCTTTGGTGAAGTCTTGAAACATCTCCTCCGACCAGGTTCCTTCCCAGACCATAATGTTTAAGCTGTCTGCTTTTTCTTTTGAACCGGTACTCTCTGAACTGCTGCCGCATCCCGAAAGAACGCTTATGCTCAGTACAAGACACATCGTAACTGCTATTAAATGTTTCATTTTCTTTTTCATAATCATGCCCTCCTTACGTTGATTGATAAGTTTTACTTGTTACAAAAAAAAGAAAGCCAGCGGAAACTCCACGAGTCTCCGTTGACTTTAAAGCGATACTAGCACCAAATTATTTTTCTGTCAATGCTAATTTTTATTTTTTGTGAAAATGTAACGATTTCATTTTCATCATTTCATACATTTACGGTAAATTTCTACAATCTTGTCTTTATCGAGCGGAACCTGGCACTCATCAAGTCCATCCGCGGCACGCTCTGCCATACTCTCAAAGTGGCTTTCGTCCGTAATTCCAAGGTCCTGCATCGACAGTTTCAGCCCCATTTTTTCAAAAACTTCTTCTGTCTTTTGAATGGCAAGTTCCGCAATTTCATACGGCTTTTTGTCCGACGAAATACCAAATACATTCACTCCGTAATTCACAAAACGATCCACATTATCGTCATTTAAAATATAGCGCATCCACACCGGAGTGAGCACAGCAAGCCCGTGTCCATGTGTAACATCATACACCGCCGAAAGCTGGTGTTCCATCGCATGCACCGGCCACAAAGACGTAAGACCACACGCTAAAAATCCATTAATTGCCCAGCTTGACGTCCACATCAAGTTGGCTCTTGCCTCATAATCATCCGGCTTCTCACACGCAATCGGTCCAAAATGAATACACGTTTTCAAAAGACCTTCCATCACACGATCCTGCATATATTTTCCCGGTGTTCCATCAAAATACAATTCAAAAATATGGCTCATAATATCTGCCGTACCTGCTGCCGTCTGGTATTTTGGCACAGTAAATGTATTAACCGGGTCCATGATAGAATATTTCGGATACAGTAAAATACTGCACATCTCCTGCTTATCCGAAGTTTCTTCGTTGTTGATTACCGCAAATCCGTCCATTTCAGAACCGGTTGCCGCCAGCGTAAGCACCGTAATAATCGGGAGTGCTTTTGTTATCAAACTGTTATCCAGCACCAAATCCCACGGACTTCCCTCATGGTAAAATCCCGCTGCAACCGCCTTCGCACAGTCAATCGTACTGCCGCCGCCAATCGGAATCACCACATCAATTTGATTTTCACGGCAGATTTGCACACCGCGGCACACGGTACTAAGCCGTGGATTTGGCTCCACGCCCGCAAGGTCCCACGTTGTAATTCCTGCCTTTTTTAGCAGCGACACAATCGTATCATACAAACCACTGCGCTTTACACTGCCGCCACCGTACACCAAAAGGGCACGTTGTCCAAATTCACTGACAAGCTCCGGCAGATTTTGAATCTGTCCCTCACCAAAAAATACTTTCGTTGGAATATCATAATAAAAATTCTGCATCGTATCCACTCCTTTTCAAAACGTTAGAAAATGAATCCTGCCGCCAAATAAAGTGCCGCAGAAATCGCACCGGCAATCAGCACATACGGCTGGCTCGTCCGATACTGGTCATATATCGTTACCCGGCATGCTCGCGCCGAAACAACGCCTAAGTCAGAAACAACACACGCATTTGCTCCGAATAATCCGGCAGAAATAATCGCACCAAGGCACAACGGAACATTTGCACCAACGCCCGGTAATACTACCATCATAACCGGAATTGCAATCTGATACAACGTATAATTTAAGCTGAACAGGTATTCCGAGCAGCTAAAGAATACGAAGAAAATAAATGGCAGAAGACTGGCAACCGGAATTGCCCCGCAGACAGCGGATACAAAATCTTCCATTCCCATCGCATACATACATTCCTGCATCGCATAACCAAGCATCAGAATAATTACCATGTCAACCATGTCGATAAAGCCATCCACGATACACTGCACATACTCGGAAATCGTCTGTAAGCCCTGCATGACATATAAAAATCCGGTAAAAATAACCGCAATGGCAAACGCCGTAAAGCAGTTAAGCCCCGTTGCTAACAAAGCAATTACAATACAGACAAGCGGCAAAATGAGGTTTAACACACTGACGTGTTTTGTCCTCTCATTATTTTCATCAAAATCCTCTTCTTCGTCTGCATCAGCCTCTTCATCACTCCCTTTGATGTCTCCCATCTGGATTCCTTTTTCTTTCATCATCCGGTACGCTTTTTTCATCGGTCCGATAATCGGAATTTTACCGGCAGCAAATAAGAGAGCGAGAACAATCGCAACAATCGCATAAAACATAAACGGAATCGACTGGATGAAAATATCGGTTGCCTGTGCTTTATCCGCGACATTATCCGCTTCTACAATCTGGTAAATGATAAAATATCCCCACGCACCAAACGGAAGCATCGCCGACGCACAGATACTAATTGTACGAATGATATAGGCAAGTGCCAACCTCGGCTTCTTCAGCGCGTCAATCAATGGAGAAAACGCCGCACCGGCAGTCAACGCCGACACATAGTCATCCACCGATGTCGCACCGGCGTACACACCCGCTGTCACCATAACGGCAGCTGCTTTTCCCTTTTCCTTGCTTGTCACAAACTCGGTAAATGCCTTTGTGCTTCCAGTTCGCTTCATAGCTATAATCAAACCGCCGCAAAGGAAAAACGACATATACATCTCGATATTTTCCGGGTCACCAAGCACGGTATATAAATCATTGATAAAGCCGCCAAAACAAGCACCCTTATACCACAATATGTAACATGAAAATGTACCTAAAACCAGCGACTGCATAACATCTTTTGTGACCAGAGCATATACAAACAGCCCTGCCAGTGGAACAAGAATCCAGAAACTTCCTGTCACCATTTTTGTTGGCACCAAAAACAAGACAACCCAGAACACAATCCAAAATGCCCAAAGTTTTACCATTTTCGGCTCGATATGCTTCGGATTCATGTAATATAAAATTCGTTTAAAAATGTTTTTACTGTCCATATCAATCACTCCAATCACACAAAAAACTTACTACCTGGATGAATGATCCCAGATTTTTAACTGCGTACCAATACCATGGTCGACGGCGTTACGGTAAATTTCAGAACCCCATGCAACGTCCTCAATCGGCATTCCTTCAATGGCAACAAAAATAATTTCATCGTCGGACTTTCTTCCCGGTTTTTTGCCGCGAATAATTTCTCCCAAATGGTCAATGGAATCTCTCGTAATCAGCCCATCCTCTACCATGTAATAGAACTCCTCACCCATGCAGCCGGTCGCCTTACGCATTCCATTTTCATCGTAACCCTCTTCATCCTCGATGCCGTACTCCTCATACATCTTCCAGTTATCGACAACTTTGCGGATGCCAACAAGTTCTTTTTTATCCATGTTGAAAAAGCTCGTCGCAATCAGGGTAACACCCGGTTTTAACCATTCTTTTTTGTAGGTCGGATACTGTCCCGGTTTCACAGAAACCGACTCGCTGATAATATCGGAGCCGCGGACTGCTTCCTCTAACGTCTCACAGATGATTACTTCCTTCACCTGTTTATAATGGGTTTCAATAAACTCCTTAAGCGCAGCCGCCGTTTTGGATTTTAAAGAACCTGCCTTGATTTTAACGGTATCAATATTTTTTGCATTTGTCATAATGGCACGGAAGCAAGCTTTCGCAATCGGTCCTGCACCCAACATCGTAAGAACTTTTGAATCTTCTCTTGCCAAAAGTTTGGTTGCCAGTCCCGGCATTGCCCCGGTACGCATTGAACTTAACAAGTTCGCTGACATATAGGCAAGCGGTGCTCCGGTCTCCACATCATTTAGGGCAAACATCAAATTGGAGCGCGGAATTCCCATCGGGCGGTTATTTCCGTTTGAGCCGTACCATTTACATCCTGCGACATGGAATTTGCCCCCTAAGTACGCCGGCATGGCGATAAACCGCCGGTCCGCGCCGTCATTAATTGGGAATCCGTCAATATCGGATTTTTTCGGAAATTCCAGCATAATTCCGTGAGAGTTATGCTCCGGACCACCCATGATGAAGTCGCCGTCTTCCAAAAGTCCCATTGTCTCTTCCATCACATCAACACATTTGGCAGCATCCATAACTCCTGCCTCAATCATATCCTCTTCATCTAAATAAAGCATACGGAGTTTTTTCGATTCTACTAATTTTGCTTTTTCTTCTGCAATTACAGCCTCTAATTCACTCATGCCTTTCATCTCCTTTGACTTTCACTCAGTTTATTTCAAACTCTTAAATCGGTCATAGCTTAAGGAAGAAATATCAACTATTGTGTCTTCTCCTGCTACCATCTGGGACAACATCAGTCCAACTGCCGGTGCGGTGCCAAACCCATGACCGGTAAATCCACAGGCAAGAATCAGTCCAGGGACTTCATCTACACGGTCGATAACCGGTACGCCGTCAAAGCACAAATCACACCAGCCGCCCCATGTGCGGACAATTTTGGCATCTGCCAGTTTCGGAATGTAGCCCATAATTGCGCGGCATCCTGCCGAAGCAGTAATTGATGTTGTGCGCAAATCATCAAACGATTTATCAATCGATTCTTCCAAACCGGAATCCGAACCGAATACAAATGAACCATGCTGTGACTGATGTCCATAGAAATCGGCATCTGCGGTTCCTAACATGATATCAAACATATGTGGCTGCATTTCCGTTACCAGACATTCTTCAAAGAATTTTGTCATCGGCACATCAATTCCTACCGTGCGGGCGATAAAACGGCTCTCGTAGCCGGCAGCCAGAATAATGGTTTCGCCCTCAAATACTTCCCCGGTTGTAAGAATTACTTTTCTTGCTTTTCCCTTTACTTTTTCAATGGCTTTTACCTTTGCTCCGGTTATGTAACGTGCACCGAGTTCCAGTGAACGGGTATAAAAGGCAAGGGTTGTTTTCATTGGGTTTGCGTGACCGTCGGTTGGACACCAGCTTGCACCAATGACTTCATCCGAAAGATGCGGACAGATTTCTTTGACTTCTTTGCCGTCAATTACATGCATATCCAGTCCTACGCTTCTGGCATTGGAAGCTAGGGTTTCAAGTTTTTTCAAATGTGCTTCTGTTTTACCAAGACGCAAGTTTCCTCTCTGGTAATACTCAACGTCTACACCAAGTTCTTCGGAAAGTGTCGGCCACATATTGTTGACCGCATACATCGCATACGGAAGTTCTCTGACATCACGTCCGGACTGACGGACACCACCACCGTTTCTTGATGAACCACCGTGTCCGATACTGTCATCTGCTTCTAATACTAAAACATCTTTGATTCCTCTTTTGGTAAGGTAATATGCGGTTGCACAACCGTTAATACCGCCACCGATAATAATTACGTCTGCTGTTTTTTTCATTTGCAGTCACCTCCATCCCTTGCTAAAACTTTCATCTCTATTGGTCTCATCGGAGCTCTTGATACCGCCGGTTCAATATCCGTCGGTCTTACATGAAGCTCTCTTGCCATAATTCCTTTTACTAATTTTCCACAGGTCTGTCCCTGACAGAGTCCCATGCCATTTCTCAGATATCGTCTCATTTCCTCCATTGTCACAATGCCCTCGTGAATGGCTTTTCGAATTTCGCCTTTGGTCACTTCCTCGCATCGGCATATCAGCATATCATCATCTGCGCCAGGTACAAAGGGACCGATTTCTTTTAATTTTTCCTGAATATCCATCATATCGTTTTCCTCTTTTCTGCGCTGTCTCGCGCGTTATTTTCGCGTTTTCTATGCTCTCTTATAGAAGCGTGCCTTCATTGTCATATCACTTGGCACCTTAATCGTCAACAGATTGGTGTGGTCAAATGCTTTGGCAGTTTTGCAGGATACCACTTCGCAGTCGCACACTTTCTGTCCGTCTCGTCCGAGCGCAATTCCTTTCTCGCCTGCCTCCGGCAGCGGAAGAAATTCGTAAGGAAGAGTGACGGTACCAAATCCGGGCTCCGTTTCCTCATCGACTAAGAAGATTGCCTGACCGGAACAGGAAGCTACACACATACCACATCCGATACATTTGGAACCCGGCACAACAACCGGCAGCGATGTAATGTTATCGCCGATGGAAATACATCCTTTCGCACAGGCATCCTGACATGGGTTACACGGAATGTTCTGCGTACACTCCATAACCGGATGAACACCGACTGCATGGGTAACGCCCGGATACCGCTCAATCTCATCGTCTGCCACATAACCTTTTGCAAGAAGGTTTTCGGAAATGTCTATGCCCTCTTCGGTTTTCTCAATTTTTTTGCCTCGGTTTTTCGGAGCAAACATTCCCTGACGAAGGGCTTCCAGTGCGGATTCCAATTCGCTTACGCGGGCTTCTCTTTCTTCTTTTGTCATGTAACCCAGATACTCAGAAATGACAGCTCCGGAAATTCGTCCTTCAATCATTGCTGAACTTGCTTCCTCAATTCCGGATACATCACCTGCTGCGTAAATACCCGGTACACTGGTTGCACCAAGGATGTCACAAACCGGTACATAACCACCCGGTGTGTCGTTCATTTCGCAGCCTGCCTGTTTGAGTAACTGTGACATCGGTGACAAACCAACTGCCATACAAATGGTGTCTACATCGAAATGTTTTTCCGTTCCTTCGATGAACTGGAAGTTTTTATCGACCTCTGCAATCGTAACACCCGTTACCCGGTCTTCGCCTTCTGCTTTTACGATGGTATGTGACAGATAAAATGGCACCCCGAGTCTTGCTACTTTCGCAGCGTGTACCCCGTATCCGCCAACTCTCGGTGCCGCATCAACGAGGGCAACCACTTCGCATCCAGCCTGCATTAACTGGAAGCTGACAACCAATCCTACGTTACCGGTTCCAAGCATCAGAATCTTTTCTCCGGCCTTGATGTGATGAAGGTTCATCATCGTCTGCGCTGCACCTGCTCCGATTACACCAGGAAGTGTCCAGCCGGGGAACGTTACCATGTTTTCACTGGCTCCGGTTGCCACTAAGATGGCATCCCCTTTCATATGTTTTACTTCATCTCCGATTCGCACCGTGATTTCTTTCTCCGGATACAAACCGATTACCGTTGCATTTAACATAACTTCAACGCCATACTTTTCTGCCTCAGCGAGAAGTTCCTCTCCTATTTTAAATCCGCGGATTTTTGCTTTGTGCTCCTTTGAGCCAAAGAACTTATGAATCTGCTTAAATAACTGTCCGCCCGGTTTTTCATTTTCATCAAGTACCAGAGGATGCAATCCATGTTTTGCTGCTTCGGTTGCTGCGGACAATCCGGCCGGTCCTGCTCCAATTACAATCAAATCATATCGTTTCATTTACGCTTCCTCCTTTGCACTTGCTCCATACTGGGTTTCTACTACCATTCCCTCTTTCAACGGGGTGATGCAGGTTCTCACATTTGGCTTTCCATCGACCACCATAACACAGTCGGTGCAGCGTCCAATCGCACAAAAGACACCTCGTGGTTCATGGCGTTTTGCTGTATAACGATGTGCCATCACACCTGCTACACGAAGAGCTGCTGCAATCGGCTCTCCCTCATACCCTTCCAACGTTGTTCCGTCATATGAGAATTTCACTAATTTTCCTTTTGGAGATTCCCCTAAAATCGGATGATTTTCAATTCTCTTTTCCATACCGTAATCCTCACTTTCCAAAATTCAAATTGATTTAGAAACAACAAAAGAGCCACTGGTACCAAACGCGGTCACCATTGACTCTTTACGGGAAGTATAAACCCTAGAACCATACTAGGGTCAAGGGCTTTTTTTGAAAATTTGACATTTTTTTTCATCTTTGCTAAAATATGTGAGTAAGCAATGGCGCTGTTTCCTCGGAAATAGTGCCTTTTTTAGGAGGAATGATCATGGCAAACAGCACATTTCACATCGGAGAATTATCAAATTTATTTAATATCAGTGTCGATTCGATTCGTTATTATGAAAAAAAGGGATTAATCTGCCCGACACGAAATGAAAATAACGGATACCGGGAATATTCTCTGGATGATTTCCAGACCTTGGTGATGATTCGTGAACTGCTGGGACTTGATTTTCACAAAGAGCAGATTAGCGAGTTCTTAAAGAATAGAAATATTTCCACCACAATGGAAATGTTAGATACGGAGCTTTCTATTATAAAGGAAAAGATGGAAGTTCTTCAAAAGAAAAAGGAGCAGATTGTCAGCCGGATTCAGTCTTTGCAAGCCGTGCAGAATGAGTCATCGGACACTTCCATTCAATTAAAGACATTCAAAAAACGCCCGATTGCCATGATTTCCACGGAAAATCTGCCGGACGCTTATGTCGACTACACAATGGTTCAATATATGAAAAAGAACCGGATTAAATTAGATACCATCGGTTTCTGCGACTGTTACACGCTGGATTTAGAAAAATCAAATCCAGACTCCGATTACTACCGCACGGAAAATGTTTTCTTTTTGACTGACAGCACAAAAACGAAGACGGACACGTTTCTCCCTGCCGGCGAGTATCTGTGTCTGTACTACCACGGCTCCTTGAAGCAGACCAAACAGTTGATGCCTTCTCTCTATGCCTATGCGAAAGAACATCACTTAACCGTCACCGGCCACCCGATGGAACTTTGCCACATCGACAGTTATGAGACGAACCGCGAAAGCGAATATGTCATTGAATTAGAACTTCCGGTGAGTTCTCATCCTTTTGCAAAACAGTAATCACTTTATCCCAATTGTCCAGTACAAATCTGCCAATTACCGGATCATACATTTTTCCTAAATTCTTTTCTATTTCCTGATAACAGATATCAAATCCAAGCGCCTTGCGGTAACGTCTTGTTGAAGTCATCGCATCAATGGAATCACAAATCGCAATAATTCGTGCTCCCACCGAAATTTCTGCCCCTTTCAATCCATCCGGGTATCCTTTTCCATCAAACCGCTCATGGTGATGAAGCACAATATCAATCAGCCCTGAAAGCATACTGGATTTACTCAAAATCTCGGCTCCAATCGCCGGATGCTCTTTCATAATCTCCCATTCTTCATCCGTCAGCCGCTCCGGTTTATTTAACACGGCATCCGGGATTCCAATTTTTCCTATATCATGTAAATGCGCCGCCACATGAATATCGTTTTGGCATTCCCCGGTAATCCCCATCTCGCCGCATATCATCTGAGCCAAGTCACTGACCCGCTCCGAGTGTCCTGCCGTGTAAGGGTCTCTGGCATCTAATGCACTTGTTATGCACTCCACAATTTCATGGTAGGCATCAATATTTAACCTGTCAAGTTCCTGTATCATGTAAATTACACATCTTCTTTCCTTTGTTCGCTAACTTTTATTATACAACGAATAGAGGGAGAGGACAAGAATTGGGAATGGAGAATTTATTTCAAGTAGGGGAGACACCGTTTTTAGTTTCCGCAGTTACAAGCCTCCCTTAGTGGTTCGTGCACCGCTGCCGCTTGACAAACCTCTGCGAGGTTTGTAGTGCCCTCACCACTAAGGGAGTCTTGTAGCTGCTGGAAAGCTGAAAAGTTGTGTCGCCACTTTTATCGCAAATGCTGGACAATGGATTTTAGGGATGGCAACTTGCATAATGCAACGTTATTTTGCTCCAACGCCCAAAAGAGTTGCAACATAACGAAATCATTCTTGCTTCAATGCAACGCTCTATGGCAAATTGTGCCTTAAACGTTGTTTTTTCAATGTGATTTGTCGCGAAACGACTTGTTGAAAGCGGAAAACGAGGAAAAATTACAACTCTTTATGTCAATTTGTACCGACCCCCAAATGTTAGACCAAAAATCTAACGATTGGAGGTCGATAT